>JANQSR010000080.1 GCA_028279205.1 Simkania sp. | reverse complement strand
ACTTGATCCTCATCTGACAGGGTGATGTGCAAAACGTCACCCAGAGAGATCGATTGCATCAGAGTGGCTATTTCATGATAGCCATCCTCCCTTTTGGAGAGAATATAGAGAAAAAGGTTAATTTTAGCAGGTGAAAAAAGTGAGAGACTACTCCTCTTTAGCTTTTTCATCAGGATGCTCCACTGATTGCTCCTTATCAGAGGATTGCACATCCTTCTCTCGTGTCACTTCCACCTCCGTTTTGACCGTCTCAATCTGATCCTCGCTTACGACCTTAAGAAAAAAATAAGCCGAAACCTCCTCTTTCAAACAGAGTCGGATCTCAAAATTACCAACCATTTTGATCGGTTTGGACAAGAGAACGGAGCGACGTTCACAAAGAATCGATTCCTCTTTCTCAAGAAACTTGACAATATCTGCAGCTGTTACCGAACCGTAAAGATGCCCTTCTCGATCCGCCTTAACTCTGATTGTCATTGTTTTGCCCTTGACCCTTGCGGCAAGAGCCTCCGATTCTTTCTTGTCGAGTGCTGCTTGCTTAGCTCGCTCTTCTTTGAGCTTTTGCTGCAGTCTGATCATCCTTTTATCGGCCAAAACTGCCTTCTTTTTCGGAAGTAGAAAGTTACGGATGAAGCCAGGTTTTGCCTTGACCAGCTCCCCTTTCCTTCCGAGGTTTATGACATCTTCGAGTAAAAGCAATTTGTTTGAATGTTTCTCTTTTTTCATCTACTTATTCCTCCGCTACAAAGGGTAAATGCGCCATGTGCCTCGCTCTCTTAATGGCATTGCAAAGGAGCTTTTGATATCGATATGAAACCCCAGTAATACGACGGGGCAAAATCTTGCCCCTTTCCGTGATGAAACGGGAAAGAGTGTCGATATCTTTGTAATCAATCTTTTTTACACCCGCACTAACAAAAGGGCAGGTTTTTCGTTTTTTAGATCCAAATTCGCCAAATTTTTTAATCATAACAGCCAGATCATACCTCTACTAAGGGTTTAAATTCGATTTTTTCCTCAATTTTTTCCACTTGCAATGTCATGAAACGGATTAAATCTTCGTTGAGATGACACTCTCTCCATATTTCAGAAATTGCACTGGGAAACACCGAAAAATAAAGGAGATAGTAGCAACCCTGCTTATGACCATTGATCTCAAAAGCAAGCTTCTTTCTACCCTGATCGTGCACCTTGTGCACCTCGCCCCCATGACTTTCAATGAGACTGGCGATACGACCAAGACCTTTTTTTAACGCCTCTTCGCTCAAAGAGGCACTGAGGATATACATTCCCTCGTATAATCTTTTATGCTGATCTTTCATACCTTGTTTTCCTTCATATATCTTCCTCAAATAACCATTTATTTAAAAAATCAACGCCTTGGTCAACCACTTCGACCAGAAACTCTCTCTCTCTGGGGGTAAACGGTGAAATAACGTGCTCCTCTAATGAGCATTGAACAGGATCTCCGATCCCTATCCTGAGGCGTTGGTATTCTCGCGTCCCTAAACGGGACTCAATATCTCTTAACCCATTGTGACCTCCACACCCTCCTCTTTTTCGAAAACGGAGAGCTCCAAGCTTTAAGTTGATATCATCCAAGACAACAACAGCATGTGCAAGGTCTACTTTATGGTAATCTAAAACTTTTCTGACCGCCTGACCAGAAGCGTTCATGTAAGTGAGCGGAAGTAGCAAAGTGACTCTACTCTCCTCTACTTTGCCCGATGCAATCTCCCCTTCTAAGTTCCGATTCTTCTTAAAACTCCACTCTTGTCTTCTAGCAAAAGCGCGCACTACCATAAAACCAAGATTGTGCCGTGAGTGTTCGTACTCCTTTCCTGGATTACCAAGACCAACAATGAGAGCATTCTTGCGCCCCATCAAAACTTAACACTCATTTCTTTGCAATGACCAAAATAATCTCCGATTGAGCCATCGAGAAGCGAAGGTTTTCGTTGATCTCAACATCACTCACTCGCTTGACATCACCAATATTTAACTCTCGGATATCAACTTCTAAACTTTGTGGGATATCCTTTGGCAAACACTTGATTTTCAGGTGACGGATCACTCTCCTGAGAACCCCGCCTAGCTTGATCCCAACACATTCGGCCTGGCCAGTGCATACAACAGGCACCTTGATTTCAACTTTTTCATTCTCGACAAGCCTTAGAAAATCGAGATGAAGAATTTGATAGGTCGTCGGATGATACTGAATCTCTTTGATAATGGCTTTTTCTACATTCCCATCCAAATCGAGTTGAAAAATAGTCGTCGGCAAGAAACCTTCTCTCAAAGTGCGCAAGATAGAGTGCATCTCATCTCCATCAACACAGACTTTGTCCGAAACTCCCCCTTTTCGATAGACAACAGAGGGAATTCCCTCGGCAAATCGTATCTGAGTTAGTTCACTTTTTGTTAGCCCTTTTCGCCTAGATAGTTTGAGTTTCATGCTCTTTATCCTTGTTTGTTTTAATCATGGTCTAAAGGCGAGATTCGGATCTGCACAAAAAGATACAATCCCGCTTAAAGACCGGTGGTGCGCAATCGCATCAATAGCCTGTCCAAAGAGCGCGGCTACTGAGACGACTTCGACATGAGAGGTAGCCCTTTTTTTTGGATCAAAAAGTAAGGGTACCGTGTCGGTCACCAAAAATTTATCAATGCCCCATGAACTGCAAGCGTCTAACGCAAAAAGTGGATGGGTCACAGCTGCAAAAACCTTTCTTGCTCCCGCTTTCTTACAAGCAAAAGAGGCAGATTTAAGCGTTTTTCCCGTCGAACAGATATCATCGACAAGTATCACATCTCTTGTTCGCATATCACCAATCATACTCCCCATGTTGAACCTAGATGAAGAGGCTCGATGCTTATCAATGGTCACAAAGTCGGTCTGAAGATCGCGCGCTAAAAAGCGTGCTAAATCGCTACTTCCATTATCTGGACTGACAACCAAGGGTTTTTCAGGCTCTAGCTGTTTGATCTTCGATGTGAGAACCCCTCTCGCATGCAAAATATCCACAGTAACATCAAAAAAACCCTCTATCTGTTGGGCATGCAAGTCCATTGTCAAAAGATGGCTAATACCGGCAGTCACGAGCAAATTAGCCATCAATTTAGCTGCGACTGACCCCCTTTCTCCCCCTCTGCGATCTTGCCTTGCGTACCCGTAATAGGGGATAACAGCGACAATCTGGCTCGCTCCCCCCCTCTTAAGAGCATCGATCAAAATCAGAAGCTCCATAAAATAGAAATTGGGATCCCCAGCAATTGTCTGGATCACAAAAACAGGCCGGCCTCGAACACTTTCAAGGAGCCGAACATTTATCTCACCGTCCGGAAAATCTTTAATACTAACCTGGCTCAGTGCTACACCAAGAGAACTAGCCACCTGCTTGGCAAAACAGACATGAGATGTTCCAGAAAAAAGCAAATAGTCGCTTTTGGACATAGACTACGCCTTGATTTATCGGATTAGATTTTTATTTGGGGTGGGAGGATTCGAACCTCCGCATGGCGGCACCAAAAGCCGCTGCCTTACCGCTTGGCTACACCCCATTAGCTCAAATAAAACGTCGATTCTACCCTGATTTTTGATTTTTTTCAAGAACTTCCAACCCTAATGTAGGGCAAAATGATAATGTCCTGCCTTCAGCAAGCACTGAAATGAGGTAGTCCATCTGTTTCTGGTTCCTCCGATTTAGAGAAAAATTCGCAAGAGATGTAAACTTTTTTGAGAGTGTTTACCTAAAAGATGACATCGCTAACCCTTGAAATGGAGTGAATGTTTGTGGGTTTGAAAGAGCACACCACAACTTGATAGTTGTATCCCACATTTCGCACATCCGTTTGAATATTTCGGATTTTTTTTGACGGCTCTGCAAAGAATGAAGAATTGCCAAGCAGAATGACATCTCCTATTATTCTTTTCAATTTTTCATTTAAATCTGGAGTGTTGATATGGAAGAAGCACAATTTTTCAGCTCTAAACCAATTTCCAGGCTCATCGGCCGTTCGATAGATGCTGAGCACATCACAGATGATAGGCTGAGCCGAGGACTGGATAAGTTGTACGATTTAGGATGTGAGCAAATCTTTTGAGGCAAGCTAGTAGAGCCGTCACTTAAATCAAAAACACCTTTAAATCAAGCTTCTCTCTCAGATAGACAAGGATTCACGTATATTTTCAGGGACGACGAGTTAAAATAAAATTGATTTTAACTCGCTCGTTTGCTCCTTCCTCTACTGTTGCTAATCTTGCTGCTCCTGCTGCTCCTGCTGCTCCTACTGCTGCTCCTACTGCTGCTACTACTGCTGCTCCTACTGCTGCTACTACTGCTGCTGCTGTTCCTACTAATCCTGCTGTTGCTCCTTCTGCTCCTTCTGCTACTCCTACTGCTTCTGCTGCTGCTAATCCTGTTGCTACTACTGCTCCTGCTGCTGCTACTACTGCTCCTGCTGTAGCTGCTATTGCTAATGCTCCTACTGCTGCTACTCTATCTGCTCTTGCTACTACTTCTACTTCTGATAATGTATCTCCTCTTGCCAATACTCCTACTGCTGCTGTAGCTGCTATTGCTAATGCTCCTAATGCTGCTACTGTATCTGCTCCTTCTACTACTCCTACTTCTGCTACTCCTACTTCTGCTACTCCTACTTCTGCTACTCCTCCTGACACTGCTGATAGGGCTTGATTGGAATTAATGCAAGTTGCCAAAACTACCTCCTTATTTTTAAGAAATAACAGAACAGTAACAAAAAGATGACTTTAAAGAAAGAAAATTTACCCCAAGGAGCAGCAGGATCCCTGCAAAGTAATGATTTAAATTTTAGAGAGTGTTTACCTAAAAGATGACATCGCTAACCCTTGAAATGAAGTGAATGTTTCTGGGTTTGAAAGAGCAGACCACAACTTGATAGTTGTATCAACCATTTCCTCCGTTTTAGAAACTACCTTCGTTCTTCTTGTCATTCTCCCAAGGGGTTTGATTATAAAAAATGGAAGGATCTCACAAATCATTTTTTCTCAAACAATTTAATAAAAAGCAAGACTTTTTCGAAATCAGTTTTTAGTCAGTCTAAAATTTTCACTTTCAATTTTTCAGAAGAAAAATTAAAAATAAGGTGTGAGGGGAACTTTTGTTCGGATAGATTTATGCGCATTGTCCACCTAACAACAGAGTATGCACCCTTTGCAAAAGTTGGGGGACTCGGTGATGTGGTTCAGGGTTTGAGCAAAGCTCTCGTCCGTTTTGGGCAGAACGTAGAGGTGATCATTCCTCTATATGGAACCATCGAATGGGAAAGACTCGAAAAACCCGGAAGGGTTGAAAGGGGGATTTTCTATAAAGCTCTGGATGGAGTAGAGCTGATTTTCATCAAATCTAAGACATATTTTGAAAGGGGAAGGATCTATGGAGAGGAAGATGATGTCTTGCGCTTTGCATGCTTTGTAAAGAAGGCTCTTGACTACCTTTTAAAAAGGCAAAGAGAGATCGATATCTTGCATATTCATGACTGGATGTGTGCCCTTTGCGCCCCCATGTATCGGGAGGTCTATCAAAGACAAAGACTCGGGCAAAGACTCGGACTTGTGATCAAGAAGATCGTGACAACGATTCACAATCTATCCCATCAAGGGAGGTGTAAAAGGGAAGAGTTAGTCCCTGTGGGATTAAAATTTCAAACCCTTTTTGATAAAGAAGCGTTACAAGAAAGGGAAAGACCTGGAACGGTCAACTGTTTGAAAGGGGGGGCTTTCTACTCCGATTTCATTACGACCGTCTCTTCATCTTATGCTCGAGAAATCAAAGATCAACCAACGGATGAGCTCGGCACGCTTTTGGCAAAAAGGGAGGGTAAATTTCGAGGTATTCTCAATGGGATCGATACCGATTATTGGGATCCAACAACCGACCCTTTTGTGATTCAAAATTTTTCTCCTTATCCAACAAACATCGAAACGGTGATCGAGGGAAAGAAAAAAAACCGTGCCCATCTTCTCAAACGGTTAAAGATGGAGCGCAAGGAGACCCCCCTCTTTATTGTGATTACCCGTTTGGTTGAGCAAAAAGGGCCAGAGCTCATTGGGCATGGTCTCGAGTATGTGCTAAAAAAAGGGGGGCAATTTATCCTAATTGGAACTTTGCACGAGGCAAAAACCAAAAAATATTTTGACGCTTTAGAAGCAGAATATCAAAATCACCCAAGCTGCTATCTCTGTTTCAGATATGACGAGCCACTAACCCATCTAGCTTACGCTTCTGCTCATTTTATTCTCATCCCATCCCTTTTCGAACCGTGCGGTCTTACCCAAATGATCGCGCTTCGTTACGCCACCCTTCCTATCGTTCATCAAGTCGGTGGGCTAAAAGAGACCATCTTCGATATTGATGAAAGCTCCCTTTCTCCTGATCAAAGGAATGGATACACTTTTAATCAGCCCTCGAAAAAAGGTCTAGAAAGAGCGATTGATAGGGCATTTGACAATTTTCAGAAAAATGGACATCTAGATTTGATAAAAAATGGGCTTAAAAAAGATTGGAGCTGGGAAACACCTGCCAAACTTTATATTGAACTGTATCGCTCCTTACTCGGTTAAGAGAAGGCTCAATCCTACCTTTTCCACACCTGCCTGATATAGGCGCGATTGGTATGAGCATACTCAATACCCGAATAGATGGTGTAACAGGCGGCAACCAAGGTTATAAAGAAGCTCAGTTTTTGGAGCCCCGCTAAGGAGAGCACCCCCCAAGAATAAGGGATCATGAGAATGAGGATCAAAAAGATAGAAGATGCTTGCAAGAAGGCTTTGATCTTTCCACTTGTTCTCGCTGCAAGAGTCACTCCATTAAGAGCGCAAATCGTTCTAAGCGTGCTAATCATCACATCCCGATAGATGAAGGCAAAAACGAGAAGCAGAGGCAATCGAATAAGTCCCTGTGTGAAGGTCAGTAGGATCGTCAAACGGGTGATGCTATCTGCCATGGGATCGAGCACTTTGCCGAGCCTTGTTACGCCGTTGAATTTACGAGCCAGGTAACCATCAAAGAAATCTGAAAGCTCCGATAGCCCCAAAAGGAAAAGCAACACAAAAGGAAGCATGTGCAAAGAGATCCCCAAATGTTGATACTTGAGGTAAAAAATAAGAAAGACGGGGCTAATAAAGATCCGTCCAACCGTCAAGACCATGGGCAAACTGACGGGAAAAAAGCTTCTAGCTCCACTTTGAGAGTCCACTGATCCTAAATCTCCAGATAATACCTTTTAATTCTACTAATCCTAACCCAAATACCAAGCACTTGTGCAGCTACCAAAGCTAAAGGTTCTTATACTTTTTTCTCGCCAAATCCGAAAGCTTTTTTTTGTATTGCAAGGGGAAGTATAACAAAAAATTGAACCTAATATAAAGCTAAATTTCTATAAGAGAGGAAATGGTTAATTAAAATTTGTGTGAATTTTAAAATCTAACTTACACTAATGAGGAACTGGTAAGAGGACTCTTCGACACTTTCAAGCCAACTTTTGATCTGGTCTTGAGTTTGACCGACTAAATTCATAAACCCAACTCTTAAGAAAATTTCAGACGATTCTAGCAAAAAACAGATTATTCTTATAACCTTAACTGCCTATGCTCTCATTTCAAGAAATCATCACATCCCTTTTACGCTTCTGGGCAGATCAAGGATGCGTAGTTCAACAGGGCTACGATCTAGAAGTGGGTGCGGGAACATTTAACCCGGCAACCTTTCTTCGTTGTTTGGGGCCTGAACCTTTTAACACTGTCTATGTCGAGCCTTCCAGGCGCCCTCAAGATGGTCGATTTGGGGATAACCCCAACCGCGTTCAACTGTTTCATCAGTTACAAGTGATCATGAAACCCTCCCCTCCTGATATCCAAGATAGGTACATTCAATCGCTCGAAATGTTGGGTTTTGAGCTTAAAAATCATGACATTCGGTTTGTTCACGATGACTGGGAATCACCCACTTTGGGGGCTTGGGGTCTGGGTTGGGAAGTGTGGCTAGATGGGATGGAGATCACTCAATTCACCTATTTTCAATCGATGGGGGGTCACGCTTTAAATCCGATCAGCGTCGAGCTAACCTATGGACTGGAGCGGATCTGCATGGCCTCACAGAAAAAGGGGCACTTGTTTGAGATGAAGTGGAATGAGAGACTGACCTACGGAGATCTTTTTAGGGAAAGTGAGACCGAATGGAGCAATTATAATTTCCACCTAGGATCGACTCCTATGTGGAAACACCATTTTGATGATTTTGAAAAAGAGGCTCTCTTTCTTATCGACCGTAAGCTCCCCCTCCCCGCCTACGACTTTGTCCTCAAAGCCTCCCACGCTTTCAACCTGCTCGAAGCGCGCGGCTCGTTCTCGGTCACTGAGCGTGTGGGTTACATCATGCGTATCCGCACTCTATCCAAAAGGGTTGCTGCTGAATTTTTAAAGTCTAGAGAAAGACTCAACTTTCCCTTAATGGGATTGGATGCACGATCAGAAGAAGGGAAAGAAAAGGGAGTAACCGAGCTCTCCTTATCAAAGACTGCCCCCTCTTTTGATAAGGAGGACTTTCTTCTTGAGATTGGATCGGAAGAACTGCCTCCAACTTTCATTCCGATCGGTCTTTCGAGCTTGAAAGGGGGGTTGGAAAAACTCTTTAAAGAACAAAATGTGCCCTTCGAAAAAATCGAGATGTTTGGAGGGCCTCGCCGCCTCGCCGCCCTTGTGAAGAACTTGTCTAGCCCGGCCAAAAGAGAGGATAAGATGCAAAAGGGTCCTCCCCTCTCACTCGCCTTCAATGATCGAGGGG
>JANQSR010000075.1 GCA_028279205.1 Simkania sp. | reverse complement strand
TCTGGAATCTCTACTGGCATCATACCAAGACATTTTAAACAAACCACCTATCATTTGCAAAAAAAAACTTACTTGCCATGAGTTTTTGAGGACGTACTTCTTGACTTAAGTCCTCTTTCATTGTTATAATTTCCATTGTTGTACATTTCAAACAAAAAAATTTTTTACACAAATTTTGGAGACAGAAATGAATGTTATACACAGTGTTGAGGCTACGACTCAAGATACGGCTCCCGTTGACGAGAGCACCAGTCATCTAGGTAGACTCGCTTCACGAGTTGAAAATGTTGTTACTGCTATACTGGGATTCATCAAAGATACCTTTTTTACATTTGTCGATTATATCCCTTTAGTGGGAAGAACTAATAAGGCTAGACCTGATTTAGTTGATGATCCCTCTAGCCCTACTAAGATTGGAAGCTCCACTTCCGCTGGAGCTAATGCCGCTTTTGATGAGCTTAAAGAGCTGGAAAAGAATTTTATTGACAAAGCCAATTGTACACTTTGTTTTCTTAAAAAAGATCGGGTTTGGTCTGCCGAAAATGCTGCTAAGAACCTCATTGGGCATCTTAATGAAGCTAGGGAACTTCTTGATAGGGTCGCTAATGATAACAAAAAAGAGGCTAAAGAAATCGTTGATAAACTCTCCAATATTTTAATGATAACAAAAGAGAGGATAAAGAAATCGTTGATAAACCCTCCAGGATCCGTGCAAAGTAGTGATTTAAATTTTCAGATCCATTCAGTGGGGTGTGCTAGATTGAAGGTACGCGTTCAAGGGGGGAGTTAGGAGCTGTCTAGGATTGATGGAGCCAGGCCTCCCTTTAGATGGGCTTCGAATGTTCGAGTTAGAAAGTTGAACAAATTACCCGATCGCTGCTTGAGTGTGAATGATACAGTTAGAAGTCTTTCCGCAAACCTTAACCCCCAATCAGATTGGCTAATCGTCCCTTAAAATCTCTAATTTTGCAAAACAACTTCCATACAAATCCGACTTTACAAAACATGCAGATGTTAGCTCCAAAATCGGAGGGTTAAAGAATAAATTTTAGTTTTAGCCCACCCTGGGACTGTTGTGATCCGCCCCGTTTTTCCCTCAAGACACACCGCTCCCGCTCCCTTGGGTGAAATCAAAAGTGTTGAGACTAAAAGAGTTCTAAAAAAGATCGCTTTAAGATAAGACATTCAACACTTTTGATTGCACCCGTGAACGCGTACTTTTGCCTTTGTATTGACATTTTGCAAACTAATTCTTGAATCAATTTAGGGATGGTGAGATCTTCAAAGAGATATTTTTTAGAGATCCATGCCCCTTTTTACACCAACCAAAAACCAGGAAATCTTTTCAAAGTCTTGCGAGGTACTTGCAGGAGGGGTCAATTCGCCAGTGCGCCGTTTCACGGAACTGGGTATAGACCCTCTGGTTGCTCAGCGAGGAAAAGGGGAGATGATTTGGGACGAAGATGGAAATCGCTATATCGATTTTTGCATGAGCTGGGGAGCGCTTCTCCACGGACATGCACCAGCGCGGGTCATCGAGCAAGTAAAAAGGCAATTAGAGAAGGGAAGCTCCTTTGGAATTTCAACCTCTATCGAAGAAAGAATCGCAAGAGAGATTGTCACGCTGATTCCAGGAATAGATCAACTCAGGTTTGTTTCATCGGGAACAGAGGCCACAATGACCACTATTAGGCTTGCGCGTGGATATACACAGAGGGATTTGATCGTAAAATTTAATGGACACTACCATGGGCATGCAGATCCTTTTCTAGTTAAATCAGGATCTGGCACTCTTCGCTCAAGTGATCAAACCCAAATGGAAGGAGTTTTACAAGACACGATCAAGCACACCCTCTCTCTTCCTTTCAATCACATAGAAAAGCTCAAAGAGCTTTTTTATAACCCTGATTATTCAAAACGGATTGCAGGGGTTATTTTGGAACCGATTGCGGCTAACATGGGGGTTGTTTCCTCCACAAAACCATTTCTAACCCTCCTTAGAAAAGAGACGGAGCGGATTGGTGCTCTACTTATTTTCGATGAAGTTATCAGTGGTTTCCGCGTAAACCTTCGGGGAGCTCAAGCTCTTTACGCCATTCAGCCCGACTTGACCTGTTTTGGGAAAATTATAGGAGGCGGTTTTCCTGCTGCAGCGTTTGGGGGAAAAAAGAAAGTTATGGACTTTTTGTCCCCCTTAGGTAGTGTGTATCAAGCGGGAACACTCTCGGGCAATCCCGTTGCGATGGAAGCTGGATTAGAAACCCTTAAACTTGCAGCAAGGGATCACTTTTACGAGGAACTAGAAATGAAAACAAAGAGAATTACAACATCAGTGAAATCGGCTTTGAAGAGAAAAGGTCTGAGCGCCTGTCTTAACGAATCAGTCGGAATGTTTACCCTTTTTTGGGGTCCAAAACAGGTCAACAGGTTTGAAGATTTAAAAAAACTTGATAAGAACCGATTCAAACAGTTTTTCAAATTCCTATATGAAAAAGGGATTTACTTCCCCCCTTCCCCTTACGAGGCCTGTTTTATTTCTATGGCGCACACGGAGAAAACCCTTGAAAAAACAAAAGAGGAAATCCTTGAATTTATACGCCAAGTTTAAATTTCTGTTCGCTCTTCTTTTGCTCTCCCACCTACCCCTTTTTACAAAGGAGGAGGTTCTCGTCGTCAAAGGGTTTCTTGGGCGGGATGAGCTTAAACCCGTTTTTCAGCAAATTGAAGAGATCAAAAAGGGTAAAGGGGCAAGAGTCGTCCTCCAACTCTCCTCCTCTTCAGGAGAGTTCCAAGAGGTTTTTCATTTAGCCCGCGAGCTTTCCGAGCTGCGCACTAAAAATGATACAAAGATCACCGTGTTTATTCAAGGGCACGCTGTTGGACCAGCTGGGGTTATTCCCCTTCTAGCAGATAGATTGTTTGTTACCCCTTTTGCAGCTTGGGGTGACATTCCTTATGGGGTTAAGCATGAAGAGAATTGGGTGCACTGGAGAAGCATGATCAAAGGGCTTATCAACAGAGACCTGCCCACCGCCTCCATCTTGGATCAGCTTGTTGATGCCATGATCGATCCCTATTATCAAATCGCTTATGAAGGGAAAAATCTCTTAGAAGAAGAGAACCAAAGGTTTGATCCTCTCATTCTTAACACAGAGAAGATGAAGTCTTTAGGTCTTGTCAGTCAAACACTTACCGATGAAGAATTTGAAGAAAAATATAGCCCTGATCAAAAGAAAGAAAAGAGCCCACCCCCTCATCAAGAGATCGTAACAGAGATTTTAACCCCCGATGCACTTCAAGAAAAGCTCAAGAAACATATCCATTATGATGAAAAAAAAGAGAATTTAGTCGGCTATCTACAACTAAAACCTGATCAGCCTATCCAACAATCGACCTACCTCTATTTTAAATTCGCTCTCGAAGAGTTTCGAAAAAAAGGGGTATGTTTTGTGATCTTAGATATCAATACACCAGGTGGAGAGGTTTTTTCATCCATAAAAATGGTCGATCTTTTACAAAAAATGGATCTAAATTACAAAATCCCGATCATTGCCTACATTGATAACTGGGCTGTTTCCGCAGGCGCGATGATCGCTTATGCATGCCGCTTTATCTTCGTCAATCCGAGCTCTATTATGGGAGCTGCAGAACCTGTCTTCCAGGGAGAAGGGGGAAAGATGGAATCTGCTCCAGAGAAAGTCAACTCTGCGCTTAGAGCTGAGTTTTCCAACTTGGCTGCCTTTTTTGGTCGGAACGAATTAATTGCGCAAGCAATGGTTGACAAAGAGATGATTCTAGTTATTCGTAACCACGAGGTTGTCAAGCTTAACTCTAGAAAAGAGATCCGCTCAGACTCCTCAAAACCAGATATTTTGATCACTGATCGGGGGAAACTTCTCACCCTAAACTCTAAACAGCTCATCGACTTGGGGCTTGCTGATTACAGCGTAAAAGAGAACCAGGTTCAGCATGGTGTGGAAAATTTTAAAGGTGATAAGCAAATCGCCACCACCTGGGATATGCCGATCTTTGAGCAACCATTTTTAAAACAGATTCCGAAAACCACTCTGATCGGATTCGATGATTGGCGGATTAACTTTTTTACTATTCTATCAAATCCTATTGTAGCCTCCCTCCTTTTTATTGGTCTCATCATCGGTTTTTATATTGAGATCAACACACCTGGTTTCGGAATTCCTGGATCTATCGGTTTGACGTGCCTTGCTTTGATCTTACTTTCTAGTTTTTCAACAGAGGCAATCAATTGGATCGAGATTATTATTTTGGTTGGGGGTCTCCTCTTGCTCGCAATAGAGCTTTTTGTTATACCTGGTTTCGGGGTTGTCGGCATCTTAGGCATTGTCTTGACGATCATTGGTCTTTTTGCCTTAATGTTGCCTGGTGTTGACAAGCTGAACTTTTTTAGTCCAGACAACTTCCAACTGATTGGAGCCGTTTTTTTTAAAAGGCTCGCTTGGCTTTGCGGCGCGCTGATTTTTTCTGTTGCCCTTACCCTCTTTCTCGCCCGTTTTTTTTCAAACCGTTTTTTTCGGTTCTCTAAGTTTGTTTTACACGGAGAGCAAGAGGGTTTTTCTGCGGGCATTCTCAAAGAGTGCATGCCAGAAGAGGGTGATCTCGGGGAGACAATCACCCCACTTCGCCCCTCAGGTAAGGTTCGTATTGGGGAGAATGTGCATGACGCAGTCACCCACACAGGCTATATTCGAAAAGGGGTCGCTATTGAGGTGGTCCAAATTAAAGGTAGCCATGTGGTCGTCTGCTCTGTTGAGATGCGAATCAAGTGAGTTTGACTAAAAAAATTAAAGTAGCTTTGACGTGCGAAATACGGGATGAAAAGCCCCTGCTGATAGTTAAATTTATGAATTTATTCTTCGGAATTGGTATTAATCAAAAGTTTCATTTCTCAGAAAGAGAAATTTTCGTTTACGATCGGTGTAATATCCGCATATAATTCAAACTCAGACCCTCC
>JANQSR010000073.1 GCA_028279205.1 Simkania sp. | reverse complement strand
AGCGTTTAGAGCGGGGCTCTGTCGACCTGATCCTTCCAGAAGTTGTTGTCCAGGTCGATAAAAAAGGGGCTCCTTACGGGGTCGAAGTGGTTGAGTATGATATCACGCACCAACTCGTTGAAGAGTTCATGCTCAAGGCAAACGAGATCGTAGCTGAGCATTTTATCAAGAAAGAGCGGCAAGCGCTCTTTAGGGTTCACGAGAGCCCCACCCCTGAAAACTTAGAAGAGTTCTACTCTTTTGTGCGCAGTTTGGGTTTCTCTTTGTCAAACAAGCCAACACAAAAAGAGATTCAATCCCTTTTTGTTCAAGCAAAAGGAACCCCCCACCTAGAACGCCTCTCCGTTGCCTTTGTTCGAAGCATGAAAATGGCGTTTTACTCCGATCAGAACATTGGCCACTTCGGTTTAGCCCTCGAAAACTACTGCCACTTTACAAGTCCGATTCGCCGCTACAGCGATCTCGTCATTCACCGCCTTCTATTTGATCCTGCCGCTATCTCCGATCTAAAACAGGTGGCTAAGAGGTGCTCAGAAAAAGAGAGAATCTCTTTTAAAGCTGAATCGAGCGTTATTTTGATGAAGAAAATGCGTCTTCTCTCTTCCTATCACAAAGAGGAGCCTCGCCGCCTCTACAAAGGTGTGATTAGTAGAGTCAAAAATTTCGGGTTTTTATTTGATGTAGAACCGCTTCAGATCGAGGGGCTTGTCCATATTTCTGAACTTAGTGATGATTACTATCACTTCGATCCAAAATCTCAATCTTTGATCGGAGAAACGTTTGGAAACTCTTTTGAGGTGGGAATGGTTTTCAACTTCTCTCTTTTGAAAATTGATTTAATCACTTTAGAATGTAAGTGGGGGCTGGTTCGAAGGCCCAGAGTAAAAAGGTCTAAAAGGCAGAAATCCCCAAAGAAAAACCTCAAAAAAAAGAGGGGATAGCCCCCTTTTTTTCATCTTATGAAAGCGATTTTTTGGTTTCGACAAGATCTCCGTTTGAGAGATAATCCTGGGCTGACGAAAGCTGCGCAAATGGGCTCAGTTCTCCCCATCTACATCCTAGATCCCCATCTCGATAAAGTGAGTCGGTATTGGCTAAGCCACTCTCTTGAGCTTTTAAATAGCGCCCTTCAAGGAAGACTAAATGTTTTTCAAGGCAAGCCCCTTGATATTTTGTTAAAACTTAAAAAAGAGTACCAAATAGATAGGGTCTATTGGAACCGCTGTTATGAACCTTGGAGAATTGAGCAGGATCAAGAGATAAAAAAAAGAGTTGATTCGGACTCTTTCAACGGCTCACTTCTCTGGGAGCCGTGGGAAGTGTTAAAACAGGATGGCACCCCTTACAAGGTCTTTACACCCTATTTTAAAAAAGGGTGTTTACAAGCAAAACCTCCGAGATACCCCCTTCCCAAGCCGTCTAAAATAGATCTTATCCCCTCTTCAGGCTCTAAGGGGGCACTTAAAGTTTCAAAACACCCTTTTGAGTTGAAAGGAAAGGTGGGTGAGGAAGCAGCTCGCCAAAAACTTTCCGATTTTATAAAAAACAAGTTGGAGCATTACAAAGAGAAAAGGGATGTTCCTTCAGCAGAGTGCGTATCACGCCTCTCTTCCCATCTCCATTTTGGGGAGATCTCTCCTCATGAGGTGTGGCACGCTGCTGCAAAATGGGGGCAAAATAAAAATGTAGAGAGTTTTTTAAGTCAGCTTGGTTGGAGGGAGTTTTCTTACTATCTCCTCTACCACTTTCCCCATCTTTCTGAATCAAATTTACAAAAAAAATTTGACCACTTCCCTTGGAAATGGGAAAGCCCTCACATTGAGAGGTGGAAAAAGGGGCTTACTGGCTATCCATTCGTCGATGCGGGCATGCGTCAGCTGATTCAGGAGGGGTATATGCACAATCGGATGCGGATGGTCGTTGGTTCCTTCTTAGTCAAGAACCTGCTCATTCACTGGAAGGTGGGCATGGATCATTTTTGGGAGTTGTTAACAGATGCCGACTTGGCTAACAACAGCGCGAGTTGGCAGTGGGTGGCAGGATCGGGGGCTGACGCTGCTCCCTATTTTCGCATTTTCAATCCGATCACTCAGGGGGAAAAGTTTGACCCAGAAGGGGTCTATACGCGATTCTTTGTGCCAGAGCTAAAGAACCTGCCGATCAAGTATCTGTTCAAGCCTTGGAAAGCTCCGAGGTTGGTGCTCGAAGAACATGGAATTAAATTGGGTAAAACCTACCCCCTTCCGATTGTTGATCTCAAAGAGTCAAGAGATAAAGCACTCGAAGCTTTCGCCCTTATTTAAGTTGTTATAGACAAGACATAATCGAAAAAAATAAGAAAATCCCTAAAAAACTTCGAAATTGCTTGATAAAATTTGCAAAATTAGAGATTCTCAGGGACACTTAGGAAGTGCAAAGCAGATCCAATCAAAAAGTGCAAACCTAGGAAAGAACTTACTCAATTGCTTTTCGGATCTATGGGTTTTTCTATATGAAGAAGGGGTTGAACCGACAAATAATCTAGCAGAAAGAGGT
>JANQSR010000038.1 GCA_028279205.1 Simkania sp. | reverse complement strand
ATCAGGCAGCGCGAAAGGTGATGCTAAAGGCAGGCCTTGAAGAGCTCTTTATCCATAGATTAGGACATGGCGTTGGATTGGATGTGCACGAATTTCCAGATCTTAGCCTTAAAAAAGCAACGCTTAAAGAGGGGATGGTCATCACTATCGAGCCAGGGCTTTACCTTCCTGGAAAGGGGGGAGTTCGATTAGAGGATATGGTGATCATAACGAAAACGGGGCATCAGAACCTTTTCGTCTAACTTAAGGGGAATCGTGATCTTCTAGGATCGAGAGATTTTTGTAATATTTCATCAGATCGCGCAGACGTGCAGCCTCTTCAAAGCGAAACCCTTTAGCCGCCTTTTTCATCCCCTTTTTACACTCTTTGATTCTAATCTCTATCTCTTTGCGATCGACAAGCTCTTTGGGATCGATCCGTTTTGAACTTTCTTTCTGATCAGAGGTCTCTGAACCTTCAAAAACTACCTTGGAGAGCTCCGAGTCAGCCTTTTTATGAACACTCTTTGGAGTGATGCCATGTTTGCGATTGTAGTTTTCTTGCATTTCCCGTCTATTTTTCGTGATCTCTAGGGTCTTTTCAATCGACTTTGTCTGCTTGTCCGCATACATGATCACATGCCCTCTAACGTTGCGGGCGGCGCGCCCACACGTTTGAATAAGGGAGGTCTCACTCCTCAAAAATCCCTCCTTGTCAGCATCTAAAATCATCACAAGGGAGACTTCTGGGATGTCGAGCCCCTCTCTAAGCAAGTTGATCCCAACGAGAACATCAAAGAGACCTTTTCTCAGATCTTGGATGATAGCAACCCTCTCAAGGGTGTCGATATCGGAGTGGAGGTATTTTGCTTTTACACCGATCCCTTTTAAATAGGCTGTTAACTGCTCAGATAGCTTTTTAGTCAGTGTTGTGACGAGCACTCGCCCCCCTTTTTCTGTTTCAATCCGAATTTTCTCAAGGGCATCATCAACTTGATGGGTCGCAGGGCGCATCTCGATGATCGGGTCTAAGAGTCCAGTAGGGCGGATAATTTGCTCCACGATCTCCCCTTTAGATTCCTCAATTTCCCAATCAGCAGGTGTTGCAGAGACAAAAATGGCTTGGCTGATGTGCAAGTAAAACTCTTCAAACTTGAGCGGGCGGTTGTCATAGGCGGAGGGCAGGCGAAACCCAAAATCGATCAGCGATTTTTTTCGAGCGCGATCCCCGTTGTACATGGCCCGAATTTGTGGAAGGGTTTGGTGAGACTCATCGACAAAAAGTAAAAAGTCATCAGAAAAATAGTCGAGCAAACAGGAGGGAGGGGCTCCTGCTTTTCTTTTTGCAAAATGGCGAGAGTAGTTCTCAACCCCCTTGCAATAGCCAACCTCTTTGATCATCTCCATATCACACCGGGTTCGCTGCTCGATCCGTTGTCTTTCTACAAGGAGGTTTTGATGCTCAAAGTAATCGATCCTCTCTCCAAGCTCTGTTCGGATGGTTTCAACCGCGTCTAGGCGCACCTCTTCGGGGGTGACGTGGTGGGAGCTCGGGTAGATCGAAACTTCACTGATCTGTTCATAGACCTGGCCAGTTAAGGAGTCAACTTTAGAGATTTTTTCAACTTCATCTCCGAAAAATTCGATCCGGTAGGCAAGAGACTCTTCATAGGCTGGAACGAGTTCGAGAACGTCCCCCCGCACTCGGAAATGGGCTCTCGAAAGTTCATAATCGTTGCGCGTGTACTGCAGTTCAACAAGGTGCAAAAGAACATCATCCCGTCTATACGTCTGTCCCGTTTTAAGAGACAATTTCATTTTGCTAAAGTGTTCAGGCATCCCTAAGCCGTAAATGCAAGAGACTGAGGCAACGATAATCACATCGGGCCGCTCTAAAAGAGCGCACGTCGCTTTTAGGCGAAGTTTGTCGATCCGTTCGTTGACAGAAAGATCTTTTTCAATGTAGGTGTCGGTTCGAGGAACGTAGGCTTCGGGTTGGTAGTAATCGTAGTAGGAGACAAAGTATTCGACCCCATTGTCTGGGAAAAGGTTTTTAAACTCTTGATAGAGCTGAGCGGCTAGTGTTTTGTTGTGGGCTAGAACAAGGGTCTGTTTTTGCGTTCTTTCGATCACCTTTGCCATTGTGAACGTCTTGCCCGATCCAGTGATCCCGAGTAGAACTTGAGATCTCTTCCCCTCTAAAACCCCTTTGGATAGGCGGTCGATCGCCTGGGGCTGGTCTCCTTGCGGCTCAAAAGGGCTTTTAATTTTAAATGTGGGCATAGCGTGTAAAACCGTTGAAAAAGCCCCATTGGCTCAAAACATCGATCGCAACGACAAAGAGAGCAAAGAGCGTTGTAAAAATAAGGAGCAGACATCCATAGCCTGTTTGATAGAATTTTGGCCTTTTTAAACGGCAAGCCATAACGGAGGGCATAAGTATTAGTAGGATTGCGACAAAAGCTCCCGCATACTCTAGAGCGGCGATAAACCCTCTAGGATAGGTAAAGACAAAAACAAGCGGAGGGACAAAGGTTAAAAGGGTTGCAAAAAGACGCCCTTGAACCGTTTTTTTGAGTTTAAGCCCATCTTTTAAAAAATCGGATAGACTCAAAGAGACCCCCAAGAAAGAGGTGACGATGGCAAAAAATGAGAAAAAGTGAGCCCCCACGTTCACCCATCGATTTTTTACGATCTGGGTCAGAGAGGATGTGATCGGCACCCCCTCTTTCGACGCTTGAATAAGACCGAACTTGCCCTCAAGCGGAATGGTGCCAAGAGTGACTAATTCCCATAGGATGTAAACAATAAGAGGAAGAAGGCTTCCAATGAAAAGAGCCCAGCGGAGCTGTTTCTTATTGTGGTTCATGTAGCTTTTCAAGCTGGGGATAATGATGTGATAGCCAAACGATGTGATGATAACGGGCAAGGTGATGAAGGTGGAGTTCCAGTTGGCGCGCTCAAGCAAGTGGGGCTCGATATGTCTTGTCAAAGATCCGATGATGAGAAGGTAAGAGAGGCAGAGGCCAACCATTAAAAGACGGTTTAGGGAGTCGACAAAAGAGATTCCAAAATAGACAAGACCACCAAAGAGGACTGGCAAGAAAAAATAGGAGATGTGGGAGGGAACCAAGTAGCTGGTAAAGGAGAAAACACCCATTTGAAACAGGGGGGCTCCAGCAGCAATGTATGCAGCTGTGAGCAAGTAGAGCAAAAGCAGATAAGCAATCCAGCTTAAGTATTTACCGAATGGGCCGAGGGTTGAGCTAGCCATCGAGATCAGATTTGCTTGCCCCTTGACGGAGAAGTTGACATCGAGCAAGAAAAAGGCAGATGCGAGCATCGAAAGCCAACAGACTCCGAAAACCACGATCGAGGGGATCAGCCCAATGAATGAGGTTGTGAGGGGGAGAGCAAGCATGCCCGCTCCAATCGTCGTCCCTGAGATCAGGAAAACTCCACCAATAAAACGGTTTATCTTCATAACCTGAGTGATTATAAATAAACAAAATTAAATTTACAAGCCCTTTTTTTTAATAAAAGAGTTGCGATTTATTAAATAACATTTTTCTTTGAACAGCCAGACCAGAAGCGTTTCATCCTATTAAAGACGTACGAACCAACAAAAATGTAGTCAAGCGTTGCCTTTGAAGCTATTCCTGCTTAAGGTCTTTTAGTTTCTGTTTCTTCTTTTCTCGTGCTTGTTTGGTTTTTTTTTGTATTCAAGCATCCTCTTTAGTAGCCCTGCCACATAGCCCTTTTTATAAGCTTTATTACAAGCGAGCATGTGGTCTCCAGTTTTCCCGTCTTTATAGCCGTGAATGTACTGCTGCCCGTCTACAAATTTTAGAAGGTAAGAAAACAGTTCTTCAGCTTCAGCGTCGGTAGGTTCCCGATCTTGATCCAATCCAGGCATTTGTAGAAGGCGAGAAACTACTTCCTCACAATATGCTTCTGCAGATTGAGCGTCGGTCAATTTGTCCAATTCCTCATTTGCACCCAACCCAGTTAAAGCAGCAAAAACCGCTAACAATATGTAAAATTTTTTCCTCATTTTTCCCCATTGTCTTTTCGAAAGAGATAGGCTCCCACAAAAATATAATCGAAGGTTGCCTGTGACAGCTCCCTCCGTTTCAAAACGGGGGCTTCTAGGGATTGATACCCAGACCATTCTACCCAAGGGTCGCGAACAGTATGGCAAGTGGCCTGGGAAAAAGTCAACAGCGAGCTTTCATTCCGCCCCTAAACGGGCAGGATTTCCCGCTCGTCAAGGTTAAAAAGAGCTCTTTTTTTTCCTGAGATGGGGTTACATGAATAGATCGAGCGGAGAAAGGGCATAATTCAGCCTCCCAAAAAAATGAGATAGACTTTGTCGCACAAAAATTTCAAGGATAATAACGAAGATCTACTTAATAAGGGTAACTCTTTTTGAGGCTCTGTATGCAGAAAAAGGTTGTCTTATCCCCCTACTAACGATTAGTGTAGTGTAAGAATCGTCATAAATTGTGATCATCGATCAAGCTTTTAGCTTGATTAGAAGTGAGTAAGATGGGTAAAAATAGGGCTCAAGCTTTTAGCTTGATTAGAAGTGAGTAAGATGGGTAAAAATAGGGCTTTTGGGGCGACAGCTCTGGTTGCGGGGTGCTGCATTGGAGCTGGGATGTTGGCACTTCCCCTTGCAACGCTTCCTTCTGGTTTTTTTCTATCGGTTCTTCCCCTTTTTATCGGGTGGTCTTACATGTATTTCTCTGGCCAGATGGTTCTAGAGGTCTACTTGAATGTTAAAAAAAATATCCATCTAATGGGGCTTTTAGATGAAGTTTTGGGGAAATGGGCCAAAATCTTGGGCGCAGGTCTCTTCTTCTTTCTCTTCTACTGCCTCCTGACCGCCTATTTGAATGCATCGAGTCTTCTCATTGGGCAGACATTAAACAGACTATTTGATGTCGACCTTCACCCAAAATTCTACGTTATTCTCAACTTCTTTGTTTTATTTTTAATCATCACCCTTAGTGTGAAAAAGATTGATTTGATTAATAGAGGATTAGTTTTCTTTATGATTCTCTTTTATCTGCTCTTGATTTACGTGGGAATTTTTCGGTTCAATATGAAAAATTTAGGTCTCTTTTCCCATTTCAATGTCATTGTTTGGACTCTGCCCGTTTTCATCTTATCTTTCGGGTTTCAAAATCTGATCCCAACGGTTGCGCACTACTTGAAAGGGGATTCGAAAAGGATAAAATCGGCTCTTTTCCGTGGGACTCTTGCGGCTTTGATCATCTATTTGATCTGGAATTTGATTGTTTTGGGAGTTAATTCAACGGAGGTCGAGGGTTTGGGTAAAGGAACCACGGAAGATTTAGTGAAATTGTTCAATGCTTCAGGCCCTATGTTTGGCTTTTTTATCAAAGGGTTTTCCCTATTTGCTATTCTCACTTCCATTTTGACGGTTGCCTTGAGTTTTTTGAATTTCATCTCAGACTCTTCTGGAGAGAGTAAAAATCGGGCTCTTTATACTCTATGTGTCTTACTTCCCCCGACTATTTTCTCCTTTATAGACCCTGCTATTTTCCTGAAAATGCTAAAAATTGCAGGTGGCATTGGTTCTGTGCTCCTTTTTGGTGTCCTGCCTCCCTTTATGATTTGGAAAAAACGGGCTGAATCAAAGAAGGGCTACCAAAAGATTGTCCCTTTTGGGAAAAAGGGGATTTTCTTTTACCTGCTTGTCTCTCTTTTTGTGATCACGCTCGAGGTGGTTGAGCTCTTTCCCTAAGAGCCCCTTAGTGATCGATATTGCAACGTGCGACAAATCGGGCAGTTTTCCACATGATGCCCACGAGCCGGGCAGTATTTTCTCGCAAAATGGATGATTTGTAGATGAAGCTTGTTCCAAGAGGCTTTGGGGAAAAGGGACTTTAGATCTTCCTCCGTCTGCTTGACGCTGCGCCCACTACTTAACCCCCACCTCATAGCGCACCGGTGAATATGGGTGTCAACCGGAAAGGCAGGGATGTTAAACGCTTGAGATAGGACAACCGAAGCTGTTTTCTGACCAACCCCTGGAAGTTTTTTGAGCTCTTCTAGCTCTTTTGGCACTTGGGCTCCATACTCTTCGATCAAGATTTTTGAGAGCTTTTGGATGTTTTCTGCTTTCGAGTTTGAAAGACCACACGGCTTGATGATCGTCTGAATGGTTAGCAGAGGTAAACAGGCCATCGCTTGAGGGGTTGCTCCTTTTGCAAAGAGTTTAGGGGTGATGGCGTTCACCCGTTTGTCTGTGCATTGAGCAGAGAGAACGGTGGCGATCAAAAGGGTGTATGCATCAGAGTGGTTTAAAGGGATAGAGGGGTTGGGAAAATAGTGCTCGAGCACACTTTGAACAAAAAGGGCACTCTCTTCTCTTCTCACTTGCCCACGCAGAATTTAGAAAAGATGGAGCTTAAAATATCTTCTGTAATGTCAAGGCCGATGATCGTTCCCAGTTCCCTTAGAGCTAAGCGCAAATCGGGTGTCAAAAGCTCTGGGAAGAGGCGCTTTTCTAGCCCATCTATCACCTTTTTTATCGCTCTTTCAGCATTCTCGAGAGCTTGGAAATGTCTCTCGCTCGTCAGAACAGCCTGCTCTTTAGAGGGAGGGCCTTGTTGCCATACAAGCTCATGAATCTTTGCCTTTAGACACTCAACTCCTCGATTTTTTTTGACAGAGATTTTAACAGAAGGGAAGGGAAAAGAAGGGAGGGGATTTGCAGGCTTTAGGTCTGTTTTATTCCAGACGATGAGCGTTCTTTTTCGGGGCACAAGTTTGATGAGCTCAGCGTCAAAAACAGGGTTTGAGGTATCGATTAAAAAGAGGACGAGATCAGCTTTTTTAGCTGCGGCAAAAGAGCGTTTTATCCCCTCTTTTTCTACAATCTCCTCAGTCTCTCTAAGCCCTGCGGTATCGATTAAGAGACAATTTAAGCATGCAAGCACCAGCTCTTTTTCAAGCGTGTCCCTCGTTGTTCCAGCAACATCTGTGACAATCGCTCTTTCCTCTTCTAAGAGAGCATTCATCAAGGAGGATTTCCCAACGTTAGGAGAACCGACCAAGCAGATAGAAAACCCTGTTTCCAACCTTTTACCCTCGTCAAACGTGCTCAAAAGAGCGTGCATATCCTCTTTAATCTGAGCGAGCATTTTGAGCATCTCATCATGAGAGGCAAATGACAACCCCTCTTCGGGAAAGTCGATCCAGGCCTCTAAAATTGCCGCAACGTCAGTCACCCTTTTTTGAAAATCTAAGATAAGGCTTTGCAACTTTCCCTGAAGGTGAGATTCAGCCGCCTGCATAGACAGATGGTTTTTTGCATGAATGAGCTGCTGAACCGCTTCCGCTTTTGTCAGATCGATCTTCCCATTTTGAAACGCTTTGCATGTAAACTCTCCTGGCAGCGCGGCGCGCGCTCCAGAGCGAAGAGCCGCTTTGAGCACTTTCTGTGTGATCAGGGTTCCTCCATGACAGTTGAACTCTACCGTATCCTCTCCCGTATAGGAGTTGGGCGCTCGCATCACAATAGCGAGTCCTTCATCAAGAAACTCCCCCTTTTCATCTAAAATATTTCCAAAATGGACGGTGTGCGTCTTATAGGAGGGGATAGAGCCTGAAAAAATTTTATTAGCAACAGAGAGTGCTCTATTTCCAGAGATCCGAATAACAGAAATCCCCCCCTCTCCTGGAGGGGTTGCGATTGCGGCGATTGTTTGCCCCGCTTCGTAGGTTCGATGAACAAATTCCATAGAAAAGAAAGAATAAAGAAAAAGACCGCCCCATATTTTAAGGGTTCATCCCTTTTAATGCAATCTTAATCAGGTCGGATAGGGGAGGAGGTGAATCAAAAGAGGCCAAAGCCCCTTTGACAGCTTGATTTGCTTGAGAAGGGGTATATCCTAAGGTGACAAGAGCGTTGGTTGCGTCCCGATGGGGAGGTGATAGCTCATGTGTAGAGACTGCTTGCCCTAAAGTTTTTCCCATTTTTCCTCGCATTTCGACAATCAGCCGTTCAGCTGTTCTCTTTCCTATTCCTGGAATCTTGCAGAGGAGAGGGATATTTGAATGAATGATTGCCGAATCGAGCACACCCCGTTCGAGGTGTCCGATCAGAGCCAAGGCGATCTTGGGCCCTATTCCCGAAATCTCACTGACCTTCTCAAAAAGATCCCGCTCTTCTAGAGTTAAAAATCCAAAGTGGCGGTGGAACTGTTCCCTGATGACAGATGCGACGTAGAGCACCACTTTTTCTCCGATCTGAGGAAGTAGCGTGTGAACATTGAATGGAGTGAAAAGAGCATATCCCATTCCGTTCACATCAATGACCACTTTTTCGGGATTTGATGCGACCAGAATCCCTTTGATATATTCAAGCATGGGCACTCCTTGTGAGATAATGCGAGTGGCAAAAGGCAAGAGCTAATGCGTCGGAAACATCCTCTGATTCTGGAGCCTTTGGCAAGTTCAAGAGGGTTTTAATCATGCGCCCCACCTGCTGTTTGGTCGCACGCCCATTTCCCGTAGCAGCGATTTTAGCCTTTCTAGGCGCATACTCAAACACGGGAATTCTTCTTTTTGTGCCGGCCAAAATAGCCACCCCTTTTGCCATTCCCAACTTCAAAATACTCTGAGGGTTTTTACTGATGTACTGCCCTTCAATCGCGATGGCATCAACGGTGTGATTTTCTAACAAACGTTCTAACTCTTCATGAATGAAGAGGTGCCTCTCAAAAAGGGGGAGCTTGCGAGGGGGACAGATTGTTCCGTATTCTAATGCTTCATAACGGAATAGATCTGTTTTGATCAGACCATATCCCGTGATCAGAGTTCCTGGGTCAATTCCCAAAATTGTATGAAAGTTTTTCATGACATACCACTACTTGAAGGTGATAATAGAAAATTTTCTCTAAATATTCAATTGTGGTGACTACTCCTCAGCAATTCCCCAAGTTAGAAAGGATGGTATCCGTTCAGTGGGGGTAGTCTTTTTTATGCAGATCGTGGATTTTAAGGGGCTAGACTGGTCAAAAGTGCCTATTTTTGGCATGTTTTGGGTCAAAAAATACTCAAAATGCCCATTT
>JANQSR010000030.1 GCA_028279205.1 Simkania sp. | reverse complement strand
TATTGTAGCGGATTAGACTACGATAAGTCGATCATTCAAAAAAAGAGTTTTTTTCTATTCCTGAATTAAAAAAATGTTTATAATGTCCTGAGCCCTGCCTGCTCCCTTAGCTCAGTTGCAGATAAGGTCTCTCTTGGGTTAAAATCGGGGATGCCGCTGGAGCGAGACTACCAAAAGTCTCTGCCGTTTTGGGAGGGGGCAGATAGAGTGAAAGGTTTCCGAAAGAACCATCTAATCGAAATTCTCAATCAGAGCGAAGAGTCGACTCTCCCTCTTGACACTTTTTTGCGCCTTTATCTGCGTCGTAACCCCGCTATCGGATCCAAAGACCGGCAGGAGATCTGCGAAACCCTGTATGGAATGGTTCGGTGGAGAGCCCTTTTAGATTATCTCTGCCCTCGACCTGTAAATTGGGAAAGAAAACTGGAGCTTTTCTGTTCGATTAATCCGCTTGACTTTAAAAATAAAAGTGAGATCCCCCTCAATATAAGATTGAGTTTTCCTAAATTTATTTTTGACACCCTCTCTAAAGCGTACGGCACGCAAAAAGCGATCAAGTTTTGTTTGGGTTCTAATACCTCTGCACCCACTACCATTCGAGTCAACACGGCCAAAATCACTCGAGAGGAGCTCCTAAACCAGTGGAAGAACCTCTACGCTGTATCCCCTTGCGAGCACTCCCCATGGGGAATTATCTTTCACAAGAAGATCAACCTCCTCGCTCTTCCTGAGTTCAAGAGCGGTCTTTTTGAGATTCAAGATGAAGGAAGCCAGTTGGTTGCCCATCAGGTGGCAGCAAAACCAGGAAACCATGTGATGGACTATTGCGCAGGCTCGGGCGGAAAAACGCTGGCCTTTGCTCACAAACTCCAAAATCGAGGGCAGATCCACATGTACGATATCAGGGAGTTCATGCTCTTGGAAGCAAAAAAGCGGCTCAAACGGGCGGGCGTTCAGATTTTTCATATGTTGACACGTCGTCACTTGAAAAAAAAGAGCCTTCTTAAGAAAATGGACTGGATTCTGCTCGATGTTCCCTGTTCTGGAAGTGGGAGGTTAAGGCGGAGTCCTGACATGAAGTGGAAGATAGAAAAAGGGATGCTCGATCAGCTCGCTCGGCTTCAGCGTCATATTTTCTCCTGCTCTCTGAAATTTTTACGCGACAGCGGGCGGATCGTTTATGCGACGTGTAGTGTTTTCCCCGAGGAGAATGAGAAACAGGTCTCACACTTTATCAAAAAGCACAACTTAAAGCTCGTGGAGCCCCCTTTTGTCTCTTTTCCTGCATCGGGAAAGATGGATGGGTTTTTCTCCGCGGTGCTCAGTTATTAAAGATGAAAAACAAAGCTATTTTTTTACTTGTCTCCCTTTGCATAGGGTTTGTCGCTAAAACTCCCCCTCTTACAGGGGAAGAGACCCGCCCTCTTGCTCCTTATTTGGGTCATTTGGGTCCGCAACTTCGGATCAACAACCGTCCCCTTGCCAAGATCAACGATAAGGTCATCTCTTTGCTCGATGTGGTCAAGAAGATGGATCTCTTTCTGTACGACCAACACCCCAGTCACACATTTTCTACCCAAGAAAAAGCTTACTTTTATTTAAATCATTGGCAGGAAGCTTTGGAGGAAATGATCTGCAATAAACTCGTTTTGCTCGATGCCAAACAGAAGGGGATTCAGATCACTGAAGGGCAGATTCACCAAGAACTAGAGGATCGTTTTGGCCCTTCCACAATCTTTAATCTCGATCAGATTGGACTTGACTTTAGGGAAGCGTATGAGGCGATTCGGGATGAAAATCTGATCCGACAGATGATGTGGTATAAAGTGCACTCCAAGGCCTCCCAAGGTATCACCCCTCAAATCATCAAGGAATCCTACCAAACTCATTTAGAAAACAACCCTCCCGTTCAAAGTTGGACCTACTCTGTCCTTTCCATTCGTGATGCGGATAAGAGTCTGTGTCAAGAAATAGCCGAGAAAGCGTATCAACTCCTTTCGAAAGGGGAGAAAAAACTAGAGCAGGTAGCTGATGATCTAAGGGAGCAATATCAAAGTTTAAGTATTGTTTTGACTGAGAAATGCGCAATTGATACGCCCAACCTTTCAAAGCAGCACCACGAAGCCTTAAAAGCTCTTTCACCCCAAACGTTTAGCGTGCCGATCTCTCAGGTAAGTCGGTTTGATAAGGGGAGTGTTTCCCGTATTTTCTACCTCGATGCGTGTGAAGAGAAGGGAGCTGCTACTTTCGATGCTATGCATGACTTGCTTAAAAGTAGACTGCTTAACGCGTCTGCCGAAAAAGAGCGAAAGAGCTACTTTAATTTCCTTAAAAAACGGTACGGATTTGATAAGGTTAGCCCTCGGATTCCCCTCTCCGAAGATTACGAGCCCTTCACTTTCTATTGAGATGAAAACGAGTCATGCAAGAAAAAGGGGTAAAGGTTTTGTAAGGCGACCTCAGAGAGGTCTATCCCAAAACTTTTTGATTGATCAAGATGTTGTCAAGCGGATCGTCGATCTGTCCGAAGTTAAAAAAGGTGACCAGGTCTTAGAGATCGGTTCTGGCCGAGGTGTTCTTACGCGCGCTCTTTTGGAAACAGGAGCCTGTGTCATTGCTGTCGAAAAGGATCCCCACCTTTTTATGGCATTGCAAAAGTGGAAACACCCCCGTTTAAAACTCATCTGCGAAGATATCTTACAAGTCGATCTTTCTTCCCTCTTGCAAGGCGCAAGGGCAAAGGTCGTCGCTAATATCCCCTACCATATCACTGGTCTTTTGATTCGGAAATTTCTTCCTATGGAAAAGTGGATCACAGATCTTACCCTAATGGTTCAAAAAGAGGTAGCTCAGAGGCTAAGTGCAGAGCCAAAAACAGGCCACTACAGCTTCTTAACTCTTTTAGCTTCCCATTATTCAGATCCCAAGTTTCTCTTCACCGTTGAGAAGGCCTCTTTTTATCCTGAGCCCAAGGTCACATCGGCACTCATTCAGCTCAAGCTCAAGAGAGTTGATCAAGAAGAAAACTCCCCTTTCTGGAAACTCGCACGGATCGCCTTTAAAAAGCGCAGGAAGATGCTCTCCACCTCCTTGCGATCCCTTTTCTCGCTCAGCGAGATTCACTCAGCCCTTCTTGGGATGGGACTATCTGTGAAAGCGCGCCCTCAAGAGCTCTCCTTGCAAGAGTTCCAACATCTAGGAGCCCTCCTGGTGCAGGAGAAGAAAGTTTAGATCTCCTAAACAAGACTTGAAGCTCGAGTCAGGATTTCAGATCCCAATTCCTCAAGAGATTCGGCTCTAACTTTAAGCTCTTTGTCTATCTTTTCAACCTCACCTTGATATTTTGAAAGAGAACGTAGGAAATCAGACCGAAGCACTCTTTCATTACTTTCAGTCTCTTCTTTTTTCGAAAGTGCGTCTCTAAGTGCAGATTCCAATTCGTTGTTCTTCCCTCTAAGAACTTTGACTCGACCTTCAAGCTCTTTGCCTATTTCTTCAACCTTTTCGAGATCTTTTTCAAGAAATTCGATATTTTCTTCAAGAAATTCGATATTTTCTTCAAGAGATTTGACGTACCCTTGTAGTCTTTCGGATTTACTTAGAACAGATTTCTTTTGTTTATCAAGATCGTCGATTTTCTTATCCTTTTCTTTGTTCTTTTCTTTTAAAGATCCTATAGTTTTATCCAGGTAATCGAAAAGTTCAGCGTTATTTTCTAATTCTTTTTCTAGAGTACGGATAGTCTTCAGATTTTTTTTATCCTTCAACTCAATACTCTCATTCTCTTTTTTTAGGGATTCTAAATACTGATTTAGGTTGTAAA
>JANQSR010000023.1 GCA_028279205.1 Simkania sp. | reverse complement strand
CAATAACTTTACTTTTTTTCTGGTTCATTTTCTATATTCTCCTTATGCTTTATTTTCTTCATTAACTTGGGGCTCTTCTCCCTCCTTTGAAGGTTTTTTTGCAACCTTAACTTTGGCAGGGCGAAGGATTCTGTCACCACATCTGTATCCACATGAAAATTCGTGGATGATGATCTCCTCTCGGTGTTTCTCTGTCTCTTCAATCTCGAGCACATCGTGCAAGTGAGGATCGAACCGATCTCCTTCCGAGGAGAATGGGGTGACATCATGATTGGATAAAATCTCTTTAAACTGGCCTAAGATCATCTCAAAACCCTTGGCCCAGTTTTGAACCTCAACAGAGGCTTGTTTTGCGAAACTCAGCGCATTTTCGAGGTTGTCTAAAACACCTAAAAAATCGAGAATGACATTCTCAATGGCAAACTGGGTTGTTTGGTGTTTCTCTTTTTGCATCCGCTGCCGAGTGTTTTCCATTTCTGCAAGAAGGCGGAGGTTTTTTTCCCGCTGGCTGCGCAGTTCAAGGTGCAAACTCTCCGAGGAGGCAAGCTCCTCTTTTTCGCCCAGCTCTTCTCCTGAGGAGATAGGCTCTTCTTGCTCTTCTAACTCCTCTATGGGCTTTGATTTTCCTTCTTTCTGATCTTTGGGTTCCATTCATTCTCCTTAGCTTTGATCTTCCAAGAGCAGATGTTGCACCTGGCTTAGATAAATGGGGTTTTTTGTTTTCTTGTCGATCGCTTTTGATTGCGGAAGTCGATAGGTGATTTTGTACTTGCTTAGGTTGCGTGTTAACATGTCACTTAAAGCAGCTGAAAAGGCTCTCATGATTCCAAATATTTTTGGATAAGGCATCCGTATGGGGCCGAGGAGTGCGACAGATCCAACAGGTTTACCGTGGATGGAGTAGGGAACAGCAATCACACTTGTTTGGGTGTTTCCACGTACTAGATCATCTCCGATCCAAAAGAGAAGCTCGCACGATTCAGTGCATTTTTTAAGGAGTTTCTTTACATAAGCAAGGTCTTCAAAAATGGATAGACCCTCTGACAGGGCTGTTTTATCTTGAAACTCGAAAAAGTGTAAAAGTTTTGAAAATCCAGTCTTATAAACATCTTCCGCACTAAAATTAGAGTAATCTATCACATGACGAAGGAGTATTTCGTTGTAAAAATGGGAGGCAATCCGTTCTTCTTGGATGCTCAGTGTGGGTCTTTCGAGTCCTGTGATCCGGAAACAGAAATACTTTTCGATCCTTTTGAGTGCAAAATTGCTCAGTTTTTTCGGCGAATGAAGAATTTCGGTGTGAATAAGGCCGAAATCAGTCACCAGCACACACAAATAGCGTTTGGAATCGATTGCCATGAGTTTGACACTCGAGACGAGATCCCGATCAAATCGAGGGGAAGAGAGGAAGATTGCCCCTTGAGTTAGATCACTGAGAAGATGGGAGGCATCTTGAAGGTAGCGCACAATTTCGCTCGTCTCTTTGTCCAGTCCGTTTCTAATCGCTTCGAAATCTCCCTCTTTGATCCCAGCGACTCCCCTGTGATACTCAGCATAGAATTTGTAGGCCAAAGTGGTTGGCACCCGTCCGCCGGATGTGTGTTTTTGAGCCAAAAACCCCTCCTTTTCCAATTTGGTAAAGTAATTGCGGATAGTCGCGGAGCTAATGCTCTCAAATCCGCTCTCTTTCAGAGTCTTAGATCCAACAGGCTTGCCAGTCATCACGTAGAGTTCGACGAGTCCGAGAAGAATACTCTTTTCTTTTTCCTCTTTCCGGTTTTTGGGGTAAATCATTCTTAATTCAAGTGTTTCTGTTTTATAACTTCCTAATATAGCAGGGGAGCGTAAAAATTGGCAACAGTTTTTAGCACTACAGTTGTTAGAGTGCTTAATTTTTCTCTAAAGTATTGATGTTAAATGGTTAAAGATTATGACAGCACATCAAAATTGTGTGCTTTTAAAGAAGAGGGGTAGATCACCTTAGGATCTGAAGCGATCAAGGGCAAAACATCGACAATCGAAGGGGACCATTCCAACCCCTTTTGGTAGACAACCTGAGAGGCGAGATGGCAGGCGATCATCGCTTTTTTATGCAAAGTGGGCAGGTTTTGGATGATCCTTTCCCGGTATTTTGAGGAGAGAAGCGGAAGGCAGCTGCTTAAAAGCGCTTTAACGAGCGGTTCGTCGGGGTGAGAGGGTAAAACAATCTTGTCGAGGTAATTGAGCAGCTCATAGGTGTATGTGTTGATCTTTTTTGAAATCTGATCAGAGATTTTTGTGAGGGGCTCTCCCGTTTGGGTGCTGGTTTTGAGTAAAAGTTCCCCTTCACTCAGCGATTTTTCCCTAACCAGGGCGAGAATCTCTTCCATGAGTTTTGGTTTTTCTTGAAGAAATTCTTCTTGGGTTAGAATGAGACTTGTCAAAACTTCCATCGACGAGCAGATCACCCCCCCTTTGTTAGCTGAGCTATCTTTGATGATCAAAACGTCACGTTTTTCAAGAGCTTGGCGTGCGCGGGGTGTCAGGTAGAGATTGGCACCCTCAACAATCACTTTAGAGGAAGGGTTTCCCTCTGCGTCAAGAAATTCGGTGTAGTTGTTTTCGTGTAAGGTGCGAGGACGCCCCCCTGCGGGAATAAAAATATCTGTTTTGACGCGGTGCAAATGGTGATGAAAGAGGCGATTTGTCTCGCTTCCTGAAAGCCAATCTTTTTGTATCTTTCCCCCTTTTTTTGAAAAGCGGAGCGTCTTTGTGGTGTAAGCGGACTCCTCTTTCTTGGCTTTTAGGTCGAGCAAAAAACCCCCTTCGTGCAGCTTTTTGGGTGGGTAAAAGGCGATCGGTTTTTCATTTTCAAATAGGGCGACCATTTCGGAAAGATCGAGTCCCTCTGGGTCATATACCGTTCCAGAAACGTCGGTTAAGGCGATCAGTTTGGCTGTTTTGGGGGCAAAGCGGTGAAGATTTAAAATTTGATTACCAGCAACATCTCCGTCGGGACCTCCCGAAATTTTAACGGTGAAGGGGTCGGTTCGAAAATGGATGTTTAAATGGTTTAAAGCCGCCTCCATGTAGACGTTAACACCAAAAGAGGTCACCCCGTACCGTTTATGATTGATCCCATGAACTGGCTTGCTCGAGATAAAAGCGATTCCAGGTTTATAGCTCACACCTTGACTATAGTTTGCAATCCAATCGATCATTTCGTTTTTCATATTCTCATCCGGTCCTAGATAGATGTATTCTGGCCTTTTCCAATAATCGACGATATTTTTCGATTTCAAGGTTCCGTCTTCGTGGCAGTTCAGAAGGTTCATAAAACTGTGGATGAAAGTGCGTTGTGTTTGATAAAGGTATTGAGTTTTTTGCTGATTTTTGAACTTTTCGACCGCTTTTTTGACTTGCACATCTTCAAGGCCTGCGCGCTTTAGTTCTTTGCCCAGCAAATCGGCTTCTGAGAAGAGCAGCTCATAAGGCTCTAAGAAAATCACCCCTTTAGCCCCCCCTTCTGGAATATCTTTGTTCTTCTTTTGTTGCGTATAAGCGAGGTTATAACATTCTGAAAAGACATGGTTTCGATCTGAGATGATCTGCTCGGTGTGTGCTGGGAAGACCGTTCTAAGTCCTCCGCGGGATAGATCTTTAAATCGGATGTGAAACCCAATAAAAGACATGCCTTGCATGAAGAAAATAGCGTAAGGAAGCTCGGGGAACTGCCGTTTTCTCTCGTAAGGGACGAGATCGAGATATTTCGGATCCAATCGGAAGGAGAAGGAGCTTTTTTTCTTTCTAAAGAAATTCGTCTTTAGAGAGTAGTCAACAAAATGGATTGCCCCTTTAAGAATGTTTTTACGGCGGATGTCATTGGTTTCATACCCAGTGTCGAGACGCTCAAGTAGGGATAAAAACTCTCCTCTCTCTTTTCTGTAGCTCTCCTCTTCTGCCCGCCCTGGTTCGAACTTTAAGTAGAACGCCTTGACAATGCGCATGGTTAGTTCGGGGTGGCGGCAGAGCCCCTCTTCGATATGGGCTAGGTTATACTGATTCATATCTGCGTGAACCAAAGTTTGATGAATGAAACTGAGCAAGATTCTAACCAGATTTCCCTGATTGCCCGTTAGAAGCCCTGGCTCGACAAATGTCCGTTCGATCTCATCAACTCCTGGAAAGCATTTGAGAGTGACCAGCTCTTTTAAAAAGTCTTCCATGTCTGCCTCCTCCCATGCCGCCCCCCCTTGCACCCCATGAAGCCCTAAGGAGATGATCAAAGCACTCTCCTCTTCATAAGGGTTGACATAGGCTGCTGTCACATGGAGCATCTTCAGCTGATGCCGAAAGATCATCTTGGCCAGCCGGTAGATGAATTGATACTTGGGTGTGTTGCGCCAAGCAAATACAATTTGAACCGAGGGGGTTTTTCCCCCTGTTTCCTTCCACTCTTTGTTGTAGCGCACCTCATATTGGCAATGATCCTTTTCTCGGGCTTTAAAAAACATCAAGAGGGCTAGAATGAGTCTTTCACGCGTCAAATTGCGCAAGAAACGGTGATCCATCCCGCAGATAAGCGCATCAAAATCCTCTAAATCGATATTTGGATTCCGCTCTTTTACAGACTCAAAGAGCTCTTTCCGCTTGTTTTTGGACATCAAGAGATCACAGGTCGCACCCTCTTGTTTTTCTAGGTAGGAGGTGAAAAAGAGCATGGCAACTCTTAGTTTTTTTTTGATCCCTTTGAAGGGGGGAGGGGCGATGGAGATGAAGGTTTGATAGTTGCGGATCCCGTAAAAATGAAATTTACTGAGGACTTTTAGATCGGCATCAGGGCTATCTAAAATCAGAACAAAAGCGCGATCTTTGAGTTGGATTTGACAAAAGTAATCTTGAAGAGGAAAACCCATGAGATAGTGAGTGATCAGTGTCAATTGTTCTGGGTTGATCTCTTTAAAAAACCCATCAGGCATGTGCTTTTGAAGCCAGATGTAATGATCCTCAAACTGTTGATTTTCAAAAGCAACAGCGCTTTTTTTGTTCTTTTCGTCGTTTATCTCGGGGCGTTTCATGCTTGCGTTTTTATGCAAGGTTTATCTT
>JANQSR010000021.1 GCA_028279205.1 Simkania sp. | reverse complement strand
CCCATCGAGACCTTGAATGTTTTTTTCAACAGCCTCTTTGATCTCTTTTTTCCCCAAACTTAGGACGCTTTCACGAAACTCTTGTCGAATTCTCTTGCTATTTCCTTCCCGGAATCGGGAATAAGCCAACAGGGCACGGTGACCCGGGCTGACCGGTTTGTCCGATCTTTGAATGAAGCCGAGCTTTGCCTCTTCTAAATTGCTATTTGAAAATTTTCCTTCAGAAATGTGCTCAATTCCCCCTTTAAAAGCGTCGAAACTCTTCATGATGTGGGGATCCCGATAGGAGTAGAAATAAAAATGGCCAGAAAGCGGATCGTAGCGCGCTCCAGAGCCATAAGCTCCCCCTTGCTCTCTTATTTTTTGATGCAAGTAGGTGTTTTCAAGTAGGTAAGTCGCCACACTAAGAGCTGGAGCATGCGGATCCAAAGCGGTGCATGTCTTCATTCCCCATGCACAAAAAGCGACGGGGGTTGAGATCACATACCCTCGAGATCGATCTGCCTGATTTTCTGGTTTTGCCTCCTCAAACGGGGATAAAGGCTTAGAGGGCAACTCTCCTAGTCCAAAATAACTGTTACTTGCTAAATCATCCCGCTCTTCGATATCTGCGCTGAGTATGAGGTGGGGGGAGTTAAAGTGAAAAAGAGAGGAGCAGAGCTCTTTGAGTCTTTTTTGAAGATGGGGAAGTTTTTGGTCGAGATCTTTAACCAGATCACGGATAAAGAAAAAGTAATCGATGCCGCTTAATTTTTGAACCATTGCCGCCGAAGGGGTGAAAGTAGCAAGCGAGCTTTGGATCGCATAGGATAGGGCATTTTGACTCAATCTGCTCTGTTGGTGGGTGTGGATCTGTAAAATAAGCTCTTTGATTCTTTGCGTTTCATCAAAACGGGGCGAGTGACAGATATCCTTAAAAAGGGCGAAGAGCTTCTTAACGTTCCGCTTCAATGCCTTACCTCTAAATCCGAAAGAGGGTTTTAAACAAGAGGGGGTCTCGATTTGAGGATAAAGCTGAAGAGAAGCATTAAACCCTCCCAAATAGCAATTGATATAATCGAGGTTCTCTTGATAGCTCCGCTCGCCCACCCCAAGCTCAGAAATCAGACTGGTTAGCAGTTTAAGATAGGGTAAATCTTCCAAAGAGAGCCTGGGCAGCTCAAAGATCAGATCCGCATAGAGGATGTGGTTGGTAAAACATTTGTGATGGAAAATAGAGAGCTGATTTTGCTGTTCCTGACTCAAGGGAAAATCGGACACATCTTTCGGAATGTCGCCAAGCTCAAGCTTTGGAAGAGAATCAACAGATTTCTTTTCGCTCTTTTCCTGATAATTTTGCAAATCCTTTGCAAGGTCTACGATTTTAGCTTTCTCCTTTTCAGAAAGGGAATCTTTAATCTGCTTGAGCCTCGCTTTTTCTGCCTTTCTCTCCTCTTCCTCTAAGGTCGCTTTTGGTTTCATGATGAGCCGAACAAAGTGGGGGTTGTCGATAAAATACTTGTTTATCAATCCAGGCAGATAGTTAGGGTCTTTGATCTGTTTTCTGAGTCTTTCAAACTGACTGTAAAAAGCGAGAGCCTGTTCAGGTGGGGAATTGTTCTGTTTTGCAAGAGCTGAGCGCATGAAAAGGGTCAAGCCGAATGGGCCAAAATCGCCCCTTATTTCCAGACGGCTAAATTCCAACTGATGGATTGCCGCATCCAAAAGCTTCTGGTCGATCGGGTTTTCTGCAAAATGGTGAAGAGCGTCAAAGAGAACCTTTTGAAGCCTTTCTTCATCCTCAGGATCGGTTCCATAACAGGTGATCGAGTAGGGGATCTCACTCATCTCTGAATCGAGGAAACTATCAGCTTGAGTGCAGAGCTTTGACTTTAAAAGAGCCATCTTGAGAGGGGAGGCGTCGGTCTCCATCAGCATCGATTCAATAAGAGCCAAAGCAAGTGTTTCTTGCTGGTTCTCCATGCGTGTAGTGAGCCAGTTAAAGGTGGTATATGTTTTTTTCGATAGATCAGCATCTTTTGATGGGTACTCCATTTGGCACAATCGGGGAGTTTTAAACCGTCTCTGATGAGGGATAGGGGGCAGATCAGGGAGTTTTTTAATCCCCTTTAGGGCATGTTTTTCAATGAACTCCAAGTGCTTTTCGATCGGAAGATCGCCGTAGAAAAAGAAAAGAGCTCGGGAAGGGTGGTAAAATTTTTGATGGAAACCTTTGAGCTGCTCGTAGGTCAAAGAAGGAATTTCACGAGGATCTCCTCCAGAGTTATGGGCATAAGTCAAATCGGGCGTTAGGTTTGTCATAACCCCTTGTAAAAGGCGGGACTCAGGTGAAGATAGATTCCCCTTCATTTCGTTGAAAACAACCCCCTTAAAGAGGAGGGGAGATGTTTGATCATCCGCTTTTTCAAATTCAAGCCGATGCCCTTCCTGATGAAAGCTCATCTCGTTGAGTTTTGGAGAGAAAACGGCATCAAGGTAGACCTCAAGCAAGTTGTAAAAATCCTTCTCAATTTGAGAAGATGCTGGGTAACAGGTGAAATCACTTCCCGTCATCGCATTCATAAAGGTGCTTAGGCTTCTGCGGGACATGGAGAAGAAAGGGTCTTTGACTGGGAACTTTTTTGAACCGCAGAGAACCGTGTGTTCTAGGATATGTGCAACCCCATTTGAATTCTCTGGAAGGGTTCTAAATGAAAGGCAAAAAAGGTTCTCACGATCACTTGATGCGAGATGAATGACCTTAGCACCACTTGGATTGTGGGTGAGCTCATACAAGACAATAAGAAGTTCTTCGATAGGAAGAGCCTTCTCAAACGTAAATGATCCGAGGGAATCACCCAATTGGTATTTTGGACTTAAGTTCATTTTGACATCTCCAAAAAGAGCGTAAGATTAAAAAATGGGCTAAACCTGCAAAAAAAACCGAAGCCAGGGCAGCACGCAAAATCGGTTAAAACCTAAAAACAGGAGCCCTCAGCTTAGGAGAAACTTGAGTAAAAAGCAACTCTCTTTAAGTCCTATTAGCAATTCCCCAAGCTGGAAAGAGACCGTTCATAGAACTGTGTCAGTTTCTTCTCAAAGCCCCAGCTCTAACCTCTTCGAAATTTTCTGAAGGTTTTCAAGTAGATTTCGATAGTAGGATTGTAACGGCTCTTGGGACTCTTTCTCCAGTAGAGGCAGACCCTCCTCGAGGGCTTTATTTGTTTGCCAAAAAAGGAAATACTCATCAGCTGTCAGCTTTGAGGAAAAATTTTGATGATCCGGATTTAAGGCACAAAATGTTGATTCTGTATGATTCGCTATAAGTCTATCTCCGGACCCTCGCTCTTCACTAGAGATCGATTCACTACCATGTTCTCCAAACCATTTTGAGAAATCTATTTCTCTAGAGGTTCTTGTTTCTTTAGAGTCTTTATCTC
>JANQSR010000005.1 GCA_028279205.1 Simkania sp. | reverse complement strand
ATGAGGCTATTGTGATGGTAAGTTGTTGTTCCGTCTCTGTGGTTTTTCTGGCAGCAATTTTTACAGTGAATCTTTTTAGAAGAAAACATTCCTGTGCCGTCAATAGAGATAAGGTAGTGATCCTTGATTGTTTGATAAGCTTCTAAGTCTTTTCCCCGCTGGGCAATTGAAAAAAGTTTCTTAAAGACAGGTTGAATTTGAGATCGATTGATGCGGTCCAAAACAGGTCTCATGTGTGTATCTGAAGGAGGAGATGTAATGCCATAAAGAGATTTAAAGTTATGAAGAGTTGTTTCTGCTTTCAGATTTTCTTCGTAAGCTAAGAGAGACTTTCACTTTAAGCTAAAACCCCCAAAACAAGCCATCAGACAATCGACAGTCGAAATTTTAGCTCTCTTTGAGTGTAAATCGCATGTTTTTTGAAAAAATTGACGCACGCAGCGAATCAAGTATTCTGCTCTTAAATGTTTTCTAAACTTGATTTCTACGACCAAACTTGGTTGATTATTCGAAAAGAGTTTACGAAAAGTTTTTTTTATTTCCCCCTAAAAAATCTTCATGGGGAATTGCTCAAGTCCTATGACCAGCTCAAAGAAGAGGCCGATTGATACTCCGTTACCCGCGTTTCAAAAAAGTTTTTCTCCTTACTAAGATCGATTGTCTCACTCATCCAAGGGAAAGGGTTGTGCGAGTCATATTGAGTCTTTAAACCGATCCGTTCTAAACGGCGATCGGCAATGTACTGCACATATTTGCGAAACATGGGAGCTGTGAGTCCGAGAATCCCCTTGGGCAAACAGTCTTCCGCATATTGAACCTCTAATTCGACGGCTGCTTTGATCTTTTCTGTGATGTAGTTTTGAAATTGCTCAGACCAAAGAGGGGGATTCTCCTCCTTGATCCCGTTTATGAGGTCGATTCCAAAATTTAGATGGACAGTTTCATCCCTTAGGATGTATTGAAACTGTTCGCCGATTCCGACCATTTTGTTTTGACGGTGTAAAGAGAGAATCATAGCAAAACCACTGTAGAAGAAGATCCCTTCCATGATGATGTAATAACCGATGAGGTTTTCTAAAAATTTTTGAGCCCCTGACTCGGTCTCTGTGGTGAACGATTTAGACAGAATATCTTCCGTGAGCTCGCTCTGGAAAGCATCTTTAGCCTCGATCGATTTGATCTCGTTGTACATATTAAACACCTCTTTCTGATCGAGTTTAAGAGATTCTACAACGTAGTGGAAGGTATGAGTGTGAATTGCCTCTTCAAATGCCTGTCTTAGCATGTATTGTCGACATTCAGCATTGGTTACGAATTTATAAATTGAAAGGACAATATTATTTCCAACCAGACTTTCGGCCGTACTGAAAAAGCCCAAGTTGCGCATAATCACGAGCCTTTCCGCTTCGCTTAATCGGTTTGATCCCCAAAGTTCAATATCTTTTGCCATTGGAACTTCAGTTGGCATCCAATGGTTCGCACACCCATTGAGATAATGTTCCCAGGCCCATTTGTATTTCAAAGGCATGAGCTGATTGACATCAGCAACCGTGCAGTTAATCAGTCGTTTTTCCTTGGCTTGAGGAACTAGGAGGTGGACATCACCGCCTTGGCCAGAGGTTTGATCACTCCTATCTTCTGATTGTATGCTGCTCATCTGCTTTTTTCTCCTTAAGTTTTATAGTTTTTTTCCCTTCTTTACTGACAATTCTCGCACTCTTCCTTGAGACGACATGACTCTTTTCTCTCCTCTTTGCCGCTTTTTTGTTGCATTTGAAGACGAGCAGAGGGAGACTCATTTTTCATCCAACGGGGTTGAAGCCCCCGTTTGTTGATGTCCATTGTTGACTTTTCAATCTGAGTTGCTGCAACTGTACGCAAGTAATAGGTGGTTTTAAGCCCTTTTTTCCAAGCAAGCAGGTACATATTATGAAGCTTTTTCCCACTTGGCTCAAGTAGATAAAGGTTTAAAGACTGAGATTGATCGAGCCACTTTTGTCTGCGGCTGCCACATTCGATGATCCATTCTGGATCGATCTCAAATGCCGTAAGGAACTGCTTTTTGACCTCATCTGGAATCCGATCGATCTCTTGAACCGATCCATCAAAATATTTCAAATCGTCGATCATCGCAGCATCCCACATCTTTAGTTCTTTCATCTTGGCAACGAAGTGGGGATTTGAAATAGTGAACTCTCCCGATAGATTCGATTTTGCATAGAGATTTCTGTAGTTGGGTTCATTCGAAGGGGTCACTCCTGCAATGTTGGCAATGGTTGCCGTAGGGGCAATAGCGAGGCAGTTGCTGTTGCGCATCCCATTTTTTTTGATCGAGTTTCGAACAACCTCCCAATCGAGCGAAGTGGAGCGATCCATCTCAACCGTTTCCCCCCTCTCCCTTTCTAAAAGGTCGATGGTGTCGATGGGCAAAAGTCCACGTTCCCATTTTGATCCCTTGTAGCTGGGATAGGGATTGCGTATTTTTGCCAATTGACTCGAGTAGAGGATGGCGTAGTAAGAGATGAGCTCCATGCTCTTATCAGAAAACTCGACAGCCTCATGGCTGGCGTAGCTAATACCCAAAATATTAAGAGCATCTTGAAATCCCATAAATCCAAGTCCTACGGCGCGGTGAGTCGTATTGGCCTTTTTTGTCTCTTCTATCGGGTAGAAGTTGATGTCGATGACGTTGTCGAGCATTCTCATGGCGGTCTTTATGGTTTGTGAGAGTCTCTCCTCATCGATCCCTTTTGCCGTAACATGTTCGGCCAGATTGATTGAGCCGATATTGCAGACTGCCGTCTCCTCTTTTGAGCTGTTCAGAGTGATCTCTGTGCATAGATTTGAGCTGTGAACAACGCCGACATGATCCTGGGGAGAGCGAACATTACAAGAGTCTTTGAACGTCATCCAAGGGTGGCCTGTTTCAAAGAGCATACTCAACATTTTTCGCCAAAGCTGCACAGCTTCGATTTTTTTATGGATACGGAGTCTATTTTCCTGAGCCATTTTCTCATATTCGAGATACCTTTTTTCAAATGCCTCTCCATAAAGATCGTGCAAGTCAGGCACTTCATCTGGGCTAAAGAGGGTCCAATGTCCATTCTCTTTGACCCTTTTCATAAATAGATCGGGAATCCAGTTTGCCGTGTTGGTGTCATGAGCCCGACGCCTTTCATCCCCTGTGTTTTTTTTAAGTTCGAGAAACCCTTCAATATCGATGTGCCAAGTTTCGAGGTAGGAACACAAGGCTCCTTGCCTTTTTCCCCCTTGATTGACGGCAACAGAGGTGTCATTTGCAACCTTTAGAAAGGGGATCACACCTTGGCTTTGTCCATTTGTCCCTTTGATGTAGGCACCCGCTCCGCGTACACTTGTCCAATCATTTCCAAGTCCCCCTGCCCACTTCGACAACTGAGCATTATCAGAAATTGTTTTAAAGATTTGGTGTAAGTCATCGAGAACCGTTGATAAATAACATGAGCTTAATTGAGGGTGGAGCGTTCCTGAATTAAAAAGGGTCGGTGTTGCGGAAAGGTAGCGGAATGTGGATAAGATTTCGTAGAATTGGATGGCATGTCGATTTTTCTCCTTCTCGTTTATCGCAAGACCCATAGCAACGCGCATCCAGAAGATCTGGGGAGTCTCGATGCGGCGGCCTTTATCGTGGATGAAGTACCGATCGTAGAGGGTTTGCATCCCCAAGTATCTGAAATGATCATCCCTTTCGAGCTTCATGGCTTTGGCAAGAGCGTCTAGGTCGAACTCTGTGAGTTTAGGGGAGAGACGTTCGATCTCTATTCCGTGCGTAATATATGCCTTGAAATAGTTTTGGTGCTTGAGATCGAGCTCTGGATCGATGGCTTGGGTTTTGATTGTTTCTCGATAAATAGAGTCTAGGAGGAGACGGGAAGCGACCTGAGAGTAGGCGGGATCCTTTTCGATGTTGGCCTTAGCCGCCATGATCAAAGCTTGATCGACCTCTTTTTCTCTGATCCCTTCATAAAAGTTTAGAAGGGTCTCCTCGAGTAAATCTTCGGGCGGTGCAACCAGTTCAAAATCACGGCAAGCGTGGTCGATCTTCTCGAGCAAATCTGTTTCGGTAATTTCGTATGGATCCCCCTTCTGATCGATAACTTGAAACGTTCTCTCATCTTTTTTGCTTCGACGTTTTCTCTTTTTTTTCGAAGAAAGATTGGAGGATGGGGGTGTCTGTTGCCCTTTTTCTAGGCGGTAGAGAATATAATCTTTTGCTTCTCGGAAAAAGCCAGCCTCCATGAGCTTTTCTTCTATCAGATCCTGAATGTGATGGACATGAAGTCGATTTCCCTCGTTGCTAAGGAGGGCTGCCCCCGTCATCACTTTTTGTGTCAACATGTTGACGGTTTCAATCATGAAATCGGGTGTGATCTCTTCAACTTTATTGGTTCTTCTAAAAATTTTCTCAAGAGAGGCTGCGATCTTAATCGGATTGAAGTGCACGGCAGTCTCGGTATCTTTTCGGTAGATTTTGAGCCTGCGCGGATCCCCTTCACGTATCAATTTATGGTGATCTCTGTAGATGATATAGTTACGCGCTACATCATGCTCCCCATTTTTCATCAATGTAACTTCAACCAGATCTTGAATTCCTTCAACTGTTAGAGAGACCTTTTTTGTTGCAAGTTCAAGTGCTTGCATTATGACCTGATTGGAAATGTCTGTGATCAATGAGTGCAGGTGGGAGGGTAAAGACCCTGCTGTTTCAATCTTCTTTGTTTCTCGGAGGGCGCCTTCGATCGCCCGAAATATTCTCTCCTGTCTGAAAGGGACGATAAAACCATTCCGTTTCACAACCGTGCAAGTGCTCTCGGCAATTTTGATACTCTCTCGAAGCTCTTCTTTCGAGGAGGGAGCTTTTGAGGTTTCTGCTATATTGCTTTCTTTTAACATGAGATTCTCACTAGGTTGTTAGTTGATGGGTTTGGTTAAAAAATGTGTTGTGGATCTTAATCGGAAGTGAATTTAAACTCCTGTGATCCTGAGTTCATGAAGGAAAAAGATAGGCTGCTTGATGATCAAAGTCAAACTCTTTCTCCTTCCAAGATTTCCTTCCACGTAGGGCTTGTTCAGTCGCTTCCTCTCTCCCTTTACATTCCCCATCTTCGCACAAAGAAAGCGGGAGAGCAATGGTAAAATCACAAGAATCAGAATGCCGATTGCACACTCTCTTTGCAACCTGGATTAAACCAAAAATGACCTTTATAGGCGAGGGTTTCAGAACTCAAAAAAATGTATATTCTACATCAAACGCTCTTTATCTAGAAGGGAAAGAAGAAATCAAAAAATCCTCTTCCATCAAAAATCCTGTTTACTGCAAACATAATCGCTTTTATGTTAAAGTGACCCCTTTTGGTAACGATGTTGGATTAATATGAGACGGATTTACCTCATTCCGAACATGATCACTGCGTTCGGCCTTTCTTGCGGCCTTTTTGTCGTATTTAAAGTAAATCTTTACACTCCGAATGCGGGCATTTATGAGCTGCTCTACTCTTCTGCACTTTTGATTTTGCTCGCTGCCTTTGCGGATCTTTTAGATGGGGCGATTGCACGGATTATTCGAGCCGAGAGTGAGTTTGGCGTCATGTTTGATTCTCTTGCCGATACGATCTCCTTTGGCGTTGCACCCTCCGTTCTCTTTCTAAAAAGTCTGAACTTAGAACAGAAATCGCCCCTCTCCCTTTTTGCATTGATCGGAGCGATGCTTTACACCATCTGTGGTGTTTTGCGCCTTGTCCGTTTCAATGTGCGGGCTCAAGAGGTCAAAAAAGATAAAATTGCCATGCTAGCTTACAAGAGAAATTTTACAGGGCTGCCGATCCCCGTGGCGGCTGCGGGCGTTGTCTCTGTAAACCTTTTTATTAACTCACTCTTTTTTAAAACCTACTTTCAAGGGATTCCGTACCTAAATAAGGTAATTATTTTGACCTTGATCATGATCGTGATCGGCTATTTGATGGTCTGTAAGTGGAAATTTCCAAGCATTAAAGCACTCCGCGTACGAGTGCCCTCCTTTCATTTGATTCTCTTGACTGTTCTTTTAGCTATCTTTATTTTATACGGTATCTCCTATTACCTTCCTGTTGTCTTGATTATAGGTTCATTTGGGTATATTTTGACTGGATGTGTGCTTACGTTAATTCGTCTAATTGCAGGGAAGAAATCGAAAACTCTTGTCGACTTTGAACCTGAAGATGAAGAGAAAGATTAAATTCTAGCTACCCTAAGAAGTGCTTTAAGAGGGTTAGTAAGATAACCAAATATGAGCTCTTATATATACCCAAAAAATTGGAAATTTCACTTTGCAGTAGGGTTCAAACAAAGGTGTTGAGGCTTTCCTCAGCTGTAATCCACCCTATTGGCTTTGCTGTAAAGTGAAATTTCCAATTTTTTTGGGTATACAAAACTGAGTTGGAGTTCGGAAATAGGGTTTAGGCGCATGAAGAATAATTTCAAGATGTTCTATGTCGAATAGTAAGGTAGTGTAGCATTAAAAGGATTTGCTTTTAAAATTGCGTTGAAAAGTTCCTGTTGAAAATCACTTAACGTCGAGAACGTAGAAAGCGGGAAAGGCAAAGTTGTTGTTCTCTCTTGGCGATACGGTCAGCGTGACCCTCTTTCCTACTAACTCCTCAAGATCAATGTGTGTGCTGTAAACGTAGGCGAAAGGCACATCTCTCTCTTTTAGGATGTAATCGCCTGGTTTCGATTTGATGGGCTCTTTGTAGCTTTCTAAAATTCCTGAAACGACCTGCCCCTTCATCTTTTGATCTTGATAAAAGTCTTGAATCGTTTTGGCATGATGCATTGCCGACCAAGAGAGGTAGAGTGCTTCTTCAATGGGCTCCCAAATCTTCATCCTGTCTGTTGGTGAAACGAAGTTTTCTTGAGGGGGCAAGTGTGCGGTTTCACAAACATTTGTCCCTGCATGTTTATGAGACGGGGATTTTGAAGTTTTGAGTTCGAGATGAGCCACTTTGCGGTGTAAATAGTCTTCCTGAAATTTAGCCAGAGCCTTGGCGGCCTTATCAACATAAGTACTAAATTCGGCATAGTCATCAATGATGGTTTGGTAGTTGTGGACAACCCGTTGTTTGTCTATCTCGTCGAACGGCTTTAGCATCTCTGTCTGCGTCAAAGTTCGGGCAGATTCGAAAAGCTGCTTGACGACCCCTTTACGTTTGTCATGAATCGCTTTAATGTCTGGTTTGCCCGCATATTCAATGAACTCTTTTGAGATAAAAAACCGGGCTTCAGGGGGCATTTGAATCTCAAGCCACTTGTTATTCTCCTCACAAATTGTTCCAGTTACCTTTGCTCCCGCGTTGTGGTGAGCAATGATAGGGGCGTCTCGATGGGGCGCTAAGCGTACGTTGACGCGGTCACCTTCGACAACCTCATCAATGACAAAACCCCGAAAGATAAAAGCTTTGACTTCTGAGGGGGGTTTTACTGAGTAGAAATCCCCTTTCTCCGCGGTTACAATGACATAATCATCCCTTGAAAGCTCCAGAACAATATGACTCTCAAGATCGGGAGCTGCTCTCATCCTTACGTTGTTTCCAATCACTTTTCCAGTAAAAGTCTTAAAAACCCCTTCCGAAACGGCGGGGATTGACTGCACCTCAGATGGCTCAGCTTGCAAAGCCGAGAACGATGCGAATGATAGCAAGAGGAAAGAAATCGAAAAAAAACTGCGCATAACCAGACAACTCTCCTAGTAAAGAACTCAAGTCTACATTCTAGGAAGAAGCCGTTTAAAAAAAAAGGGAAAAAATTTCAGAGAGCTTAGCTGCTCAAAACGGTTCGGATGTGTTCGCAATCTTTTTTACCGCAAGTACAACCAACGGGGTCGCCGAGAAAGACCCGATAATTCTCACTCTTGTCGATGGGGTTGGTCACTTCGTAGAGTTTTTCACTCTTCTGCTTGATGTCCCAATCCCGAAATTTCAGGTCTGCATCGGAGACCTGTTCTTCTTCTGCCTCCTGGTCAACCTCCTGGTCAACCGAGGTGTTTTCAGAGTAAATGGCACGCGCAATTTGGCAGTAGGTGCAGTTGCAGTGGGGTTCTGCTTTTGGAATGTTCATCTTTTCGAGATCGATTCCGATAGCCTTTGACATAGAGGTTATTTTATGAATAGCTTCTAGGGGAAGATCGGGAGAATTCGAGTGGTCGGGGTTGTGTTGAACCATAGATCCAAAATGATCGAGACCCCTTCCTTCTTTGTCGATCGGAAAAGGGAAGCCGAAAGAGAGGGGAGTGTCGCCCTGCTTGTGCGCTCCTTCAGAGCCCGATTTTTTCTGATCTTCTCGCTCTAGGAAGGCGGAGTGAGCTGCAAAAATTTGTTCGATAAGCGCGGGTTCTAAATTGGGAATCTTGATCTCCGACCCGTTGTGCAAGAGGATGGTCAGAGAAGGGCTTCCCTCTGACTTGCTCATGTGCAATGCATTAATATTTTTCCATGAAGTTGATATATAAGGGGGAAGGCTTAAAATCTTGTGATTGATCTTTTTCATCTCTACCTCAGCGAATCGGTTTTGATCACGATACTTTAATTATATCTATAAAGAAGGTTCAAAGTCAAGACTGTTAGCACTCAAAGTAAAAGATTGCTGAAAAATAGCATATCTTATTCGTTTCTAGTGGTTTAATCTATATATGGAGTTATAGACCCGTTGCCTCTGCAAATATATCGAAATCGATGTGATCTTCCACGAGAGTGACAGCCTCTCGAATTTTTTCTTTGTCTTCTTCCCGAATTTTCACGGTAAATGAGGTGATCATTTCCATCACCTTGTAATTGCTTAGAGGAACGTAAAGCATGGGAATGTGTGCTTTTCTCAAGGCTTCAATGATCGAAGGGCGGGGAGCCTTTTCGCCAGTTAAAATGAGCCCCGCTTCCAAATCGTCATTGGGGTTTGCCATTTTCACATCCCAGTGTTTGGTTAAAATAGCCAAGATGATCTCTTCTCTATTAGCGGGTGTGATGACGAGTTGACTTGGTGACATCAGTGTGCGAAATGTTTCAAGAGATGTGGCAACGAGCCTTGTATGACGAAAATAACGAAGCAGCCGTTTCTCACCAGAAAGGAGGGTTGTTTCGAAGAGTGTTTCAAAATCTTTCATGGAAGGTTTACTCAAAAAAGGATCAAAAGGGATGCATCCTAGAAGGGGAATTTTCCACCGGCTTAAGGCTTTTTCCATGTAGTGAAGAACCATCTCTCTTTTTTCGCTCAAAACGCGGTTTAGGATAACCCCTGCGATCGGCACGTTGTTTGCATCACATAGCGCTTTGTTAATAGAAAAGGAGTCGAAGGAGGAGCCAAGCCCTCCTGATGTGATCATGATAAGTGGTATATTGAGTAGTGAAGCGATGCTAGCGTTGCTCAAGTTGACAATCGAACCGACTCCGACGTGGCCAGTCCCTTCAACAATGATGGTTTTATCTTGAACGCCAAGTGTCTCATAAGCCGTCTTGATGCTCTTCTTGAGGGTTTTTTCTCTGACTTTGCCATCGAGGTAATCACGGGTAAATCTCTGTGGAAATAGAACAGGACTCATGCAGGAAAGTTCCTCTTTGAATCCAAAGTAATCTCTGAATAAGAGCACATCCTTGTCGACAAAAACCCCTTTTTCGATCTCAACATGTTTTTGACCAACCGGCTTCATAAAGGCCAACTGTTTCCGTTTTTTGAGAAGTCCCGAGATGAGCCCTAAGCACGTGGTTGTTTTTCCCACGTGTTGACCTGTTGCTGCGACGAAGCACCCTTTTACTTTCGGCATTGCCCTTTCTTTGTAGTGCTTCTAATCGAAGCAATGACCTGTTTGGTTTCTTCAAAAATAGCCACATCCCCTTCGAGCTTTTCGACCTCATCAAAGGTGAACCAACGTATGGGGAAAGGGGATACGAGGGGACTTTCTAAAGAGAGGGGAACTGCCAAGTAAATCAGGTCGATATGTTGATGGGCAGGTTGATCCTTGAAAGGGGGGACCTCTTCAAGCAAGCACAAAAAAGGACGGTAGAAACTTTGTGCGTTGGGTCTGTTAATCTGGAGATGCTCGTCAGAAAAAAACTCAATTTCTAAACCAGTCTCTTCCATTATTTCACGTCTGGCGGCTTCAATAGGGGTCTCATTCGGCTCAATGTGCCCTCCAGGGGGGAGCCATTTTTTAAATTTAGGGTGCATGAGAAGTAGGACGCTCTCTTCCTTTAAAATGTAGACGGAGGCTGTAAAATGCTTTTCGGTTTTCATTAGACCCTTATTTTTTAATCCTGGGTTTTAAACTTGGGTGATGCTCCTAGTGATCATGTCGTTTGTTTGCCTCTTACGCGATCGACTTGCCCCTTTTCAGAGTCGACAAAAGCGCGCTCTAATTTTTTTAAAGCCCTTCGAACAGCACCCTCTGCATCTACATTTTCCCTGCAAGATTTTGCAACGAGTTCAAGGAACTGATCTCCGATGGATTCCTCTTTTTCAACACTCTTGCCCTTTTCAAAGAGAGGTATCGACTTTCGCATCATTTTTTCAATCACTTTCTGGGCACGGGACAAAGCTCCAAGGGTTTTTGGGATTCCTTCAAGCTCATGTTTGCGCTGGGGCTTTTCAATTTTTTTCATTCGCTCCCAATGAATAGCCAACTCATCAACATCCTTAATGGAAAGATCTTCGAAAACATGGGGATGACGACGAACCATCTTTTCACGAGCTGCTTCGATCACTTCATTTAATGTGAAACGCCCATCAACCTCCCCCAATTTGGCCATAAAAACCATACCGAAAAGGAGATCCCCAACCTCCTCAATAA
>JANQSR010000170.1 GCA_028279205.1 Simkania sp. | reverse complement strand
GGCTAGATACTCCTTATTCTGTAAAATTGCTGAAAAAGGATATACTGATCCCCATTATAATCCATATCTAGGATTAAATCTTTACAAAAGGTTAACCTGTTTATCAGGTACGGCATGCGAACTATCCAAAGCTATTCCAGAGGATATTCTTGATCTCGCCCCTCCTGAAAATGAGAAAAAGTTTAGAAAAATGATGAAAGTGGTTCGCTCGATCGCTCTTTGGTTTAAAGAGATCGTAAAAAGTCAAGCAGCAAAGTCTGAAGAGAGAGAAATAAAGTATGAAGAGCGAGAAATAAGGGAGATAGTGAAGTATGGGGAAAACCCTTTCTTACTTAAGATGGATGAGATGGAGCTTTCGGAAGAGCTTTCTACAATTATCTCTCTAATGGATGAATACATCGATGGCAATTATCAAGAAGCTAAGATCTATCAAAGTAGAAAGAGAGCCTTAGAAAAGGGGGAAACGTTAAGCGGTCAATCCCTCTCAGAGCTTCATAAGGATCAAACAAGAGTCGATCTAAAATCAGAGATCGAATGGAGAGTCTCCCGTTTCACAAAACGTATTAAGCGTCAATCAGAAAGAGACGAAAGACTCATTGAACTTTATATGAGACGATCAGCACGCTCTTTAAAACCTCTGCCCACTGAAAAGGGGTTTGAGAAGTTTCTAAAAAATGAAGTAGATTTAGCCCGTCGAAGGCAGTACTTGATCCTTCCCCAATTAGAAAGAGTTTCAAGCTCTTTTAAAGAGAACGAAAAGTGTACTTTGGAAAGGCTCGAAGTGCTCGATGCTAAATTAGCCTCGCTGAGCAAAAAATACCTTGACAAGAAAGATCGAAGACTTAACCGTCTTTATGGTCAAGCGGTCACCTTTTCTATGAAAGGAGACCGTCCTGGGCTTGAGTTAATATTTGAACGTTCTCTATCTTCTGAAACAAGCAGAAGACTTAGAGCAGAAATCAAAGCATTTTCTTGAGTCCTTCTCATTGGTATTTTGTGACAAACACTAAGTGTACCTGGATCAGGAAAACAGAGGTTCTTCCCGTTCTGTAATCTTTCTTTGATTTTTTCATAGACCAAATGGTAACGTGAAAATATAATGATCAGAGCATCTCACCATGCAAAAAGTATAACAGGCGTTAGTTGGAATCAGAATATATTGGCTCTCAGACTAGATGGCTTGGGCGTTAGCCCTACAAGCCTTCCCCTCTAGGCGAGAGAGTAGTCGCTAGAACAGGATAGAAAAAAGAAAGATCATGAAATTTCGGAGCAAGCTGTTTTGCTTTTTTCTATTTTCAAGCTTGGTCAGCATGCTCTTTTCAATGATTATCCTTTACAAGGAGGCTTCCCGACTCATTTTTGATGAAGTGCGCAGTAAAATTTTTTCCTTCTCTTCAGTGGCAGCTCGCACGATTAATCCCAAGACTCTTCAAGATTATATCAACAAAGAAGGCAAAGATGCAGGAGAAGATTTCCAAAGACTTGAAAAGGAGTTGATGGAACTAAAAAGCTTTAATCGAAGAGATGATCTGTTCATCCAGAAGGTCTATATCCTTTATCAAAAGGGGGATGAATCTCCTTACTATTTCGCTATGGGCTCGGGCAATTCAAACTTCTCTTTTGGCCAAATTTTTATCGATCAATCAGATATTCCGAAATTTCAAACAATCTATGTCACACGCAAGCTCTTCTCAGACTCTCAAGGATCGTTCATCACGGGATACGCCTCTATACTCAACTCCCAAGGGGAAAAAATCGCTCTTCTAGGGATCGATTTCAAGGCAAAAAGGATCGATTTTGAACTGAAAAAACTTTTCTTCTACGCTCTTTTTGCTTTTTTCATCTCAACATGCGTTGCTATTTTGCTCGCTTATTTTTTGTCAAAGCCCATATCAGCCTCTCTTTCAGATTTGTGCGATACTGTCAAAATGATCGGCAAAGGGCGCCTTTCGACACGTTCTCATCTGCATACCCAAGATGAATTTAATGAACTCGCAATCAACATCAATAATATGGCGCAAGGTTTAGAAGAGAGGGAAAGGCTAAAAGCAGGCCTTTCTCGCTATGTTTCCCATTATGCTATGGAAGAGCTTTTGAAATTGGACAAACCGATCGCTTTGGAAGGAGAAAGGAAAAAAGTGACCATCCTTTTTTCTGACATCCGCCATTTCACAACGCTTGCGGAAAATTTACCCCCTGAAGATGTGTTAAAACTGCTCAATGAGTACTTCAAAGAGATGATTGAGGTGATCTTTAGGTATGGTGGAACACTTGACAAATT
>JANQSR010000168.1 GCA_028279205.1 Simkania sp. | reverse complement strand
CTTCGATCACGAGGTAAATATAGGCGGGATTTGAGCTGGTCAAAACGGTGAAAGCATCGAATAGTTCCTCTTTGTTCCATGAGATAGTCCCCAAACCTTCAAAAGCGCTCTCCACCTTTGTCCGCATCTCTTGCGAAGCGGTCGGATCGTCAGCAACGGCCACCACTGCCCGACCGCAGAGAAGGGGCAAGTTTACCATCAATCGCAAAACAGAGGGTTTGGAGAAGAGACTCTTTAACTGCTCAAGGGCTACTCCAGGCAAAATGCTCATCACGAAATGTCGCCTTTCGAGACAGCGGCCCATTTTCTTTGAAACCACTTTCAAGTCTTTCTTTTTGACAGCGACCACAATCACTTCGCTGAAAGTCGCGAGCTGCTTATAGTCAGAGACTTTCGCCCCAATCTCCTTCGCCAAAGCGTCGACATGCTCTCCCTTAGGATCATTTAGCAACACTTCATGCCTTTTTGCAAAACTTTTTGCCATCCCACTTCCCATCATCCCACACCCAATCACGCCTATTCTCATCTTGCAGCCCGGAGCTTAGATATGCTATAACCCCCCCTTATGATCTGCTTTACAAATTGTGTTCTTTTTCGTGCAACCCCTTTCTTGAGCCGCGTTTTTTGGGGTTTCGCATTAGCAGCTCTCCTCTGTTATTTTTTTATCGATCATCTCTTTCTAGAAAGAGTCACCCCTTTTCTCAAAAGGTCACACCCCCTTTTTATGATCATCTCTTGCGCAATCTCTCCCCCCCTTTGCTTAACGCTCTCTCTAGGATGTTTTCTATGGTCACGCCTTTTGAGCAAAAAAAAGAGGTGCCTTTTGCTCTTTTTTGAACTTCTTGTAGCCCAAATGATAGCCACAACTTTTGTAAGGGTATGCAAGGTGATCGTCGGACGGGCTCGGCCAGAGTCTGTGCTTTCAAACGGTTTCTTGGGGTTTGATTTCTTTAGCTTCGATCCCTATTTTCACTCTTTTCCCTCTGGTCATGCAGCCATCGCATTTACCCTCTCTGGATCGATCACCCTTTGCTTTCCCTCTCTCCGTTTTTTTGCCCTTCTGATCGCTTCTATCTTTGCTTTTAGTCGCGTTTTTTTGCTCAAGCACTTTCCCAGTGATCTGTTTATAACAGGGATGGTCAGTCTACTCATAGCGCGAACAGTTCATTTTAAATTAAAGGAGATCCAGGTATGAAAAGAGGTAAAAAAGAGCCCCCTTCTGAACAAGCTCTCAAGGTTCGCAAGACAGATTATGAGGTTCATCCCCTGATACTAGGCCGGTGGTCACCCCGTGCAATGACAAAGGAGTCGATTGACGAAAGCTCACTGATGACCCTTTTAGATGCCGCTCGTTGGGCTCCTTCCTGTTACAATGCCCAACCCTGGCGCTTTATCTACGCTCATAGGGGAACTAAAGAGTGGGATAGGCTCTTTTCCCTTCTGGTGCCCTTTAACCAAGAGTGGGCTAATAGTGCCGCTTTACTCCTTGTGATTCTCTCTTGCAAGGTTTTTGAGAATCAAAAACCCTCTCCAACCCACAGTTTTGATACAGGTGCTGCTTGGGGGTACCTCGCCTTGCAAGGGCATATAAATGGGCTTGTCGTACATGGAATGCGAGGGTTCAACTACTCAAGAGCCAAAGAGGTTTGTGAGATTCCAGATGATTATCAGATTGAAACCATGGCTGCAATCGGCAAACAGGGAGAGAAGGAAAGCTTGCCTGAAGGGATACGGGAAAAGGAGAAACCTTCAGGTCGCAAACCCTTAGAAGAGCTCGTGATGAAGGGGAAATTTAAACCCACGCGGGAATTCTCATCCAGGGATTGAGATGAGAGCGTGGTTAAAAGCACATTGATTCTAAGTTGCTTTTTCTATATTTTTTGGGGAATGGAAAAGACAAAGATCATCAGACTCAAGAAACTTTCCAGAAAGACTCAG
>JANQSR010000147.1 GCA_028279205.1 Simkania sp. | reverse complement strand
GAGACCAATTATCACCTCCCAACCTGGATGAAGAGAATGCCTCATTTATTTACCTTCCGATCAAAAAGGGGGGGCAAAAAGCTAAAGAAGCTCCGCGCTTTTTCAAACTGAGAGGCAAAATTCAACAAACGTCTGTCGGAAAGTTGTGGTCCAAGAAGCTGAATACCTTGCGGTAGTTGATTTTCATCAAGGTGAGTGGGCAAACTGATCGAGGGAAGACCCCCTAAGTTTGCACAAATCGTGTAGAGATCTTGTAAATACATATCGAGAGGGTCACGAATGCTGTTGATTTTAAATGCAGAGGTTGGCGCCGTTGGAATGGCAACGATGTCACATTTTTTGAACGCCTCATCAAACTGTTTAATGAGAAGGGATCGAACTTTTTGGGCTTTTTTATAGTAAGCCTCTTGGTAACCAGAGGAGAGCACGAACGTACCGAGCATAATACGCCGCTTGACCTCATCGCCGAAACCCTCTTCTCTGGAAAGATCGTACACCTCATCCATTGAAGTGGCGCGCTCAGATCTTTTCCCGAAACGAACCCCGTCGAAACGGGCTAAATTTGTTGAAGCTTCGGCAGTCGACAAGATGTAATAGACGGGGATCGAGTATTTGATTTTATCCAAATCAACCTCTATAAATTCAACTCCAAGCTCTTCGAACACTTTAAGTCCCTGATGGAAGGAGCTGTTTTCGAACTCTTTGGCAACACTCTTGAGAAATTTCCAGGGGATTCCGACTCTTTTCCCCTTTAAAGAGTCTGACAAGTGATCTAGGTAATTTTCTGAAGGGATCTCAAGACTCGTCGAATCGTATGCGCAATGCGTGCCGATAACCTCCATGATCATGGCAACATCTTCAACACAGTTGGCAAGAGGGCCTATTTGGTCAAGAGAAGAGCCAAAAGCGACCAGACCAAAACGGGAGACCCTCCCATAGGTCGGTTTGAATCCGACCGTTCCTGTAAAAGAGGCGGGCTGCCTAATCGATCCTCCCGTGTCACTTCCTAGAGCCAACGGAACCAAGCGGCCACCCACAGCAGCAGCCGAACCACCCGAAGAGCCACCAGGGCAGTAGGCGAGATTCCACGGATTTTTTGTCGTTTGAAACGCAGAATGTTCCGTAGATGAGCCCATCGCAAACTCGTCTAAATTCGTCTTGCCTAAGATGAGCGCATCCTCAGCTTCCATCAGTTTGACCACAGTAGCATCAAAGGGAGCCTTGTAGTTAGACAAAAAACGGGAAGCGCAGGTGGTGATCTCTCCCTTAATGTGGATGTTGTCTTTGATGGCAATAGGAACTCCTGCCAACTTGCCAACCGGTTTGCCTTGCGCTTTTTTTTCATCCAACTCTTTTGCTTTCTGCATCACACGTTCTTTAGCAACGCTTAAGAAAGCACTTAAATCCTGATCTAAACTCTCAATACGCTCGAGAAAATAGGAGGCAATTTGGGATGCTGTGTAGTTTCCTGAAACAAACCCTTTCCTAAGATCGGTGGCACTCTTCTGATACATTACCTGTAAATACCCAGATTAGAAATTGATAATGGGAGGTACTCGAACCATGCCACCAACATGGGAGGGGCTGTTTGATAAAAACGTCTCCCTTTCAAGGGTCTTTTCTGTTTTATCTTCCCGATTGACACCTTGAACTCTCCCCACATGGTCACAGACTACAGCTCCTGTCGTATCGGCCTCATTCAAGAGATCGACATAGTTTAAGATGTCGTTTAAGTTCTTGATTAATTTCTCTTTGGTCTCTTTTGAACATCTGATATGGCAAAGCTGCGATAGCTCATCTAAAGTCTCTTCACTAAGTTTTGGCACGAGACACTCCGTAAGTTTAAACAAACAACCTCAGGAGAGGTTACACTGAAATAGAGCTAAAAGTCAAATAGAATTTGAGAAACAAAAAAAGATGACAAATTTAGAAAAAATATTTATAAACAGGAGAATGAAACTAGTGTAGAGGTAACACCTATGAAAGCAACTAACATTATAGCGCTCATCCTTATATTGATAGGGGCCCTTAACTGGGGACTTGTGGGATTTTTTAACCGTGATCTAGTCGCCTCAATTTTTGGCAAAATGAGTCCGCTTAGTCGCATCGTCTACTCCATAGTCGGTCTTGCGGGGCTTTGGGGTTTGAGCTTCCTTGGCAAGTGCAAAGCATTGTGTGCTCTAAGCGGATGCAAAAAGAAACCGGAATAGGAAGAGCAAACCAGTTTATTTGCTTTTCTGTCCCCTTCTTTTCGAGTGAATAGGGATTTTCAAAACTGTCGCTCTCTCCTTGATTGCCCCTTAGATCAAGTCATTCGATGGCACTTGCTTGCCAGACTAAAGAAACGTCTAGTTCCCCCTTGTCACTTCTTGCACTCCTCAAAATCTCAAGCTAAGCAAGCGGAAGAAGATCCTGATCTGATCGGATCTATTTCGAAAAAATCCTTTTTGAACAGTTATCATCAGCCTTTTTGGAAGAAAATTATGGGTAAACTCTTCATTGATGGTTTTTTAACAGATGAGATCTGGTTTAAAAAGGGATCGGATAGCTGTGAAGTTATCGAAAAGCTGAATATCAGATCCCGTTTCTCCCCCTTTTTTACCCCTTTTTTGAATCGACTCTTTAGAAGAGAATTGACCCGTTTCTTGGAAAACAAGTATGAACTCTTGCAAAATGACCTCTCTCTTTTTAACAAATACCCTTGTAGCAAACCTCTTAAATTGCTCATCAGCGGCGCAACAGGTTTTGTTGGACGCTCTCTTTCTGCCTTCCTCGAAGATGCGGGGCATGATGTTTGGACTCTTGTGCGCAGCACAAAAGATAGGAGCGTTAGAGCGGTCGATCTT
>JANQSR010000195.1 GCA_028279205.1 Simkania sp. | reverse complement strand
CTCGACGCAAGTATGAGTTTCGAAGAGGTGTTTAAAAGTGCGCTTGCCACCATTGAGGCAAAGCTTGGTGCAGAATGTTAGAGGAGCTTCCAGGTCATACTCGAGTCAAAGAGCGGTTGGAAAGGCTTAAAACCTTTCCCCCTAACGCGCTTCTTTTTGAAGGACCCAAGGGGGTTGGTAAAGCGCTCTTTGCAAAAGAGTTTGCCCGCTTCCTCGTTCTTGAAAGTTGTTTGAATCGACCAAAATCGGATCCTCTTCCCGACTTAAAGGAGCTGCATCCCGAGGGCAAGTCATTTTTATACTGCGCAAAGAGAATCAGACATTTGATCAAAGAGGTTTTCTATCCCCCTTTTGAATCTAAGCGCAAACTCTTTATTATCCACGAAGCGGATCGAATGTTGCCCTCCTCAAGTCATGCACTTTTAAAGACACTTGAAGAGCCCCCTTCCTATGCACACTTCATTCTCATATCTTCCCATCCAGAAGCTATTTTGAAGACAGTCCGATCCCGTCTGCTTGCTATTCCGTTCTTTTCTCTCTCTTTCGAGGAGATAACCGATCATTTGGAAAAGCAGCTAAAAATGGGTTCAGAAAAGGCGCGTCAAATCGCTTGGCTCGCTCACGGGAATGTGGCTAAAGCCGAGGCCTTGGCAAAAAGAGAGGATCAATTTCCTTTTCCTCTCATTGCAGAAATAGGAGCAGCGGCGCTTCGTCAAGACTATCCCTCTCTCTTTCACTTGATTGCGAAGCTCGATCTCTTTTCTAAGAAGAGTGCTTCCTTTGAATTAATAGAGGAGATCCTCTCAGCCGTTTACTACTGGTATAGGGATTTGCACCTTTTAAGCTATGGCTACAACTGTGATTCTCTTTTTTTTCGCTCCCATGAAGAGAAACTAAGAGAAAGCCTCGAGTACCCTTTGCCGAGCCTTTCCGAAATTCAAGAGAGGATGGGCAAAGTAGAGCAAGCACGCTCTTTAAACATTGGCCTAGTTCCTTGCCTGACCCACCTGCTTCTCGTTTAGACTTTTTTCTAAAATAAGAATTTTTCTGCTTTGAAAAATCTTTCTTGCCTCTTTCTTTGGCAATTGAAAAAGAAAAGGAAAAATACTCTTGGTTGAGGTATCCTCTCTTTAAAGTTTTTATATCCAAAGATATATTTATGGGTAAAAAAAGTTTTAAAACAAAATTCTCTCCCATTTTAAGTGGAACCCTTCTTATTTCTGGCATGATGATTGGAGCTGGGATGTTGGGAATGCCTCTCGTAACAGGAATCTCTGGTTTTTTTCCTGCAGCAATCATGACATCTGTGGTCTGGCTTTTTATGTATATCACGGGACTCTGTTTCTCAGAAGTTATCTTATGGAACCAGGATGGAAGCAACCTTTTGACCATTTCTTCAAAATTTTTGGGGAAATATGTCTCTTATTGCTCGGGAGGTATGTTCATTTTCCTCTATTACAGTCTGATGGTCGCCTATTTTGCAGCAGGAGCCCCCCTTCTCTCTAGCGCTCTCGAATACTTGGGAGTTTCACTCAAAGGGTGGAAACTCTTCTTGATATTTGGATCGATTTTTAGCGCAATTCTCTTTATCGGACCTAGATTTATCAATCGGATCAATATGATCATGAGCGTCGGTATGATCTTTTCATGGCTTGCTCTGATTGTGAGTGGAAGCGACCAAGTGAAAGGGGAGTACCTTCTTTCCCACCACTTCCCCTCGATGTTGTCTGCGGTTCCAGTCCTTTTTAGTGCTTTCGGTTTTCACAATTTGCTTCCTTCCCTTTCGACCTATCTAAAAAGGGATAGAAGGGCTATTCACCTTTCAATTTTTTGGGGGACAATGCTCTCCTTCTTGGTCTATCTCGTGTGGCAGTGGTTAGTTATAGGAGCCATCCCTAAAAAAATTCTGTTGGAAACGATGCAGATGGGAATGCCGGTCACAAACGCTTTTGAGTCGATCACAGGTGTCACACACTTTGTGATCATCGGTCGCTTTTTTGCTTTTTTTGCCATCACAACCTCTCTCTTAGGTGTCTCTTTTTCTATGGTTGATTTCCTCGGTGATGCTCTTTCTATCTCCGATCGAAGAGGCTCAAGACGTCTATTTCTCACATTTTTGACCCTCTTTCCTCCATTTATCCTGTGCACGTTTAAACCAAATATTTTTAATGAGGCTCTTGGGGTTGCAGGGGGATTTGGGGAGGCATTCCTGAACGGTCTCCTTCCAGTCGCTTTGATGCTCGTCGGGGTCGCTTATTGGAAGTTTAAGTCTGATTTAAGCTTCCTAAAAAAGAGGTCTGTTCTTTTTTGCTTTATTTTGTTTTCTGTTTTCGTAATGTTTATAGAAGTAAAAAACCTTTTATTTGGATGAGGTTTGGACTGTGTTGAAAAAGTCGATTTTTCCACCAAATTCCCATTTGAATAACCGCTGTGTGAAATGCAAAAACGGCAATGCCCCCCAAAACCGACTCTTTCAAGCCGCTTTTTTCCTAAGTTAATACAATTCATTACCTTGGCTTTTAGATACACCTCTACTGTCTGAGTGGACTTCTTTCTTCTCAAGTTTCCCAAAAAAATTTATTTACAGCATCTAAATAGCCTGTTTTAAATGCGAATAAGAAGGCCTCTGAAGGTCTTGCTCAAAACTTCTTTCT
>JANQSR010000141.1 GCA_028279205.1 Simkania sp. | reverse complement strand
AAGATCTGATCGGAAAGTTCAAAAGCAAAGAGAAGATCCTCTCCCTTGGTCGCCTTGTCGAGCTTGAAAAAGAGCTCTGAAAAAGCGGTTCTCAACCTTTTTTCAACCCCCTCCACCGTGATCCTTTTATCATCATGAAAACAGAGGAGAGAGTCTAGAAGCGACTCAGCCTCCCTTAAACTTCCCTCTGCGTGATGCGCGATCAGCTCGATTGCTTCAGGTTCCCCTTGACTATCGAGTGTTCGGAGGATCTGATTGAGTTTTTTTGAAACATCTTCTATCGAGATGGGGAGTAAATCGAACCGTTGGCATCGGCCGATAATCGTTTGAGGAATTCTGTTTGGCTCCGTTGTCGCAAAAAAGAAAATGACATGATTTGGAGGCTCTTCAAGTGTTTTTAGAAGGGCGTTAAAAGCCTCTTTGGTGAGCATGTGCACTTCATCAATGATATAAACCTTTCTCTTTCCAGATGAAGCTCCGTAAATCACCGTTTCGTTAAGCGTTCTGATATCGTCGACACCCCGATTGGAAGCCCCATCGATTTCGATGATATTAAGGATTTGAGAGTCCTGGCAAAATTTACACCGATTACAAGGTTCTACATCTTTGGAGAGCTGATCACAGTTAACCGCCCTTGCGAAGAGACGAGCAAGGGTTGTCTTGCCCGTTCCACTCATGCCACAAAGAAGGTAGGCCTGACCGACTCTACCTAAAGAAAGCGCGTTTTTAATAGTTTTAACAACGGGGTCTTGCCCGAGAACCTCGGAAAACCGCTTGGGACGGCACTCCGTTGCCAAGCCCTGGTAGTGGTTCATCTCATCCCTCAAGTAGTTCACACCCATTCTGACCTAAGGATTGAAAAATGGCAAGGGTGAAATCAGTATCTAAATGGAAACAAACCTGTGTAAATTGGCAAATTCTAGCTTTGTTTTTAACCCTTCTTTTATTTTTAGCGTTGGGGATTGGAAGTCCCTTGTGCCTCTAGAATTCACAACAGACTGCAAAGACTAACAAACGAATTATAAGGGGCTTAACCCATTTAAGTCTATGGCCAATTGTGGTGAGATGTGCCCACTTTTTGATCCTTAGTGGTCCTCAGATGGCCCATGGAAACGGCAAGCCCGCAGGGACTCCAGGCCGCCTCTGCACGAGTCGACCTCCCCCATGCGATTATGATAATGCTCTGTTTCGGAGATAAAAAACCCCCGCAAAAATCTCAAGAAAATTTAGCCCGCCACTATTTTGTCACACAAAAGAATCGCCCGCCCAAAGACTTCCCTTGGCCCTTGCGTGTAAGAATCTCAAGTTTTCTGCCCTTGGCACTCACTGATATAACGAAAAACTGTTTCGGCAGATACCCTTCCAACACTTCCCACATAATGAGCAGGAGTCCACAGCTGATTCTCTCCACATCTTGCCTTGAGAAAGGGAAACTGAAGTCGCAGCATCCTCGAGGTGTATCCCTTTAAAAGATTAGCGATGTTTGCAGGCGAATATCTAGGAGGAGCTGAGATGAATACGTGGATGTGATCGATGTCTGTTTCGAGCGCAATGACAGAA
>JANQSR010000130.1 GCA_028279205.1 Simkania sp. | reverse complement strand
GGGGCAAGAAAGTCCTTGTTTCCTACCAGCTCACTGCACTCCTCTTCCCAGGCCTCTAGATCGGGGTAGAGGTGGGTTAAATCCCATTTGTAACAATCGGCGATATCCGATCTCTCTTTGATATCCATATCTTGTAAAAAAGCGACTTGAAAATAGGGTGCGAAATTGCCCCAAATCTTATATCAGTGGTAGTTTCTTGTTCAACGCAATTCTTCATCAATCAGGGCGCGTTTGGCGTGCTTTCCTCTTTCATCTCTTGAGGCTCGCCGAGTAAACGGAAAATTCCTTTGAATAGGTCGACGGGAATGTCGATGATTGTTTTAAAAACCTGGCTCAGAAATACAGATTTTATCACTTTTTTGACAATAATTTCTGAGATCTCCTGGATCGGGATTCCCTTCTCAGTTGTGAGGTTTTTAAATTCAATTTTATCAATGGGGGATAAGTGGTGCCTTTCGCCCTCAGATAGAATGAGATCAACCTTGATGTCTGTTAAGAGCAACTCTTTGATTGTGACCTCTCTTTCAAATGACAAGGGGCTTTTGTTGTCTTGATCCACACGACTCATAATCGTTTGCCAATTGCCCCCTGTCTTCTCTTTGTTGTAGATTTGAACATTGATGTATAAATGGCTCAGATCGATTTTTTCGATCCTAATCCGATTCTTTATGTAGTGGGAATAGGGGGCTATAACCTCAATTTTCTCAACCTCGAATGCGATAGGTAAACGGGCTTTTGGAGGGTTTTTTATGCTTAATTTGCGGATGGTCAGTCGGTTTTTAGCAAAATCAACCGATTCGATAGAGACGGGAAGACCCATTTTGTGTGAGATGATTTTGGCCAAGAGATGAGCCACATTAAAATAGAGAAAAATTCCGACGACACACAGAGTGAGGATCAGAAAAAAGAGAGTTTTTAATCTCCTGCCCATCTCCAATGACATAGGGGCATTGCATCCCATAAGTCAAGTTTTCAAGAGGGGAAAGGGGCAAATTCTTGAGAGAAATCTCGTTTTACTTGTATGCTTAAGCGCATGGAAAATGTGATAGATGCTTTAGAAAGGCGCGGCTTTATTGATACGATCTCAAGTGATGAGCTGCAGAGTAGGGTTAAAACCCCTCTCAAGGTGTACCTTGGGTTCGATCCAACGGCTGATAGCTTGCACCTTGGAAACCTTGTTGGGATTGTTGCCTTGGCCTGGTTCCAAAGATATGGGCATACGCCTGTCGCACTCTTGGGGGGAGGGACAGGGGGGATCGGTGATCCTTCGGGCAAGAGTTTGGAACGTCCTTTGATTGGGAGCGATCTGCTCTTAAAGAATATTCAGAAGATACGGGGACAGCTTGAGAAATGTTTGAGCTTTTCCTGCCCAGGTGCGCCTCTCCAGTTTGTCAACAATAGTGACTGGCTCTCTTCTTATCCTCTCATCGACTTTTTAAGAGATGTTGGAAAACATTTTCGCTTAGGCTCCATGCTCGGAAAGGAGAGCGTTCGTTCCAGGCTCGATTCAGAAGAGGGAATCAGTTTTACTGAATTTTCTTACCAAGTTTTGCAAGGGTTTGATTTTTACCATCTCTATTCAAAAGAGGATGTTTGCCTTCAGGTAGGAGGGTGTGACCAATGGGGCAATATCACAGCGGGAATTGAGCTAACGCGCAAACTTTGTGGAAAGTCGGTTTTTGGCATGACCCATCCTTTGCTGACCCGCAGTGATGGAAAAAAATTTGGCAAAAGCGAAGGGGGCGCAATTTGGCTCGACCCTCAGAAAACATCCCCTTACCAGTTTTATCAAACTCTTGTTCGTGTTACAGATGATGATGTGATCAAGTTGATGCGCCTTCTCACATTTATAGACATGGAGGAGATCGCTGCTCATGAAAACGGGATTCTATCTGGAACGTTCAGGCCGTTTGAAGCTCAAAAAAGGTTAGCTGAGGAGGTGACCCGATTCGTTCATGGGGCTAAAGGGCTTGAGATCGCTCTTCGCGTAACAGAAGGGCTCACTCCTGGATCAGAGACTCCGCTCGACTTAAACGCCTTAGAAGAGGTTGCTCCAGACATGCCCCATGTCCTGTTAAAGCTGCAAGAGGTATTAGATCAAAAATATGTCGATGTCGTCTTAAAAACAGGTTTTGTGGAGAGCAAAGGGGAGATCCAAAGATTGATTAAAAATGGAGGAGCCTATCTGAACAATCAGAAGGTAGAGCACTTTGCCATGACGCTCTCTTCTAAGCATCTCATCGGAGACCGTTATCTGCTCATCGGTTTTGGTAAAAAGAGAAAGATGCTCGTCAAAATCGTTTCTTGAACAAAGTTGTATGGATACGGAACAATTAAAAAAAAGGGCGGGTGAGAAAGCGGCCGAGAGACTCGAAAATGGGATGCTCGTAGGTTTAGGTACGGGATCGACTGTCTTTTATTTCATCGAAAAGCTGATCGAAAAATGTAAAGAGGGGCTTTCTGTTACCATTGTTTCTAGTTCTAAGCGCTCTCTTGATCAGGCAATGCAAGCAAAAGTTTCACTTGCAGATATGGATCAAGTCACTCATGTTGATATGACCGTCGACGGCGCAGACGAAATTGATGGCCAAAGATGGATGATCAAGGGGGGAGGGGGCGCACTTCTCAGAGAGAAGATCTTGGCAGTTATGAGCAAAGAGATTGTAATCATTGTTGACGATTCAAAAATTGTGCAAAGATTGGGTAAACATCCGCTTCCCGTCGAGATCCTCCCTTTTGGACATCTTGCGACAATTGATCAAATGCACCTGCTAGGCTATCAAGGGAAACTCCGCGTTTTTGAGAGTGGAAAACCCTACCTGACAGACAATGGAAATTACATCTACGATATTCACTTCCAAGGTTTGAGAAGCGATCCCAAGAAAGATCACGAAAAGCTCATCCACATTCCTGGTGTTTTAGAGACAGGCTTTTTCTTTGATTTGCCCATCGAGATCTTTGTTGCTCAATCTGATGGTCAGATCAAGCAGATTTAATTGTCTGAGTGTGCGTAGTTGGGATAAAGACGTGCGAAAAAGAGCATGAGAAGCCCCCCAATGAGTTGTAAAACTCCCCCTAAGAGGATGATCCAATGCGTTCCAATCAGGTGGAGTAAGTTGGTCGAAAAGCCGGCAAAAACAAATGAAATCGCGACGACCGCCCCAAAAATTCCCATGACCCACCCTTGGGATTGGCGATCTGCGGAATCGGAAAACATGGTCATTATCACTGTGTAGGCGATTATATCTGCCATAACGACGGGTAGAGCTAGGATCCAAGTTAACAACATGTGATCGTTAATTCCAGATAAAATCTCAAAGATACCAGTAAGAAATAGGCTCAAAATTCCCACAGTTTCAGTTTTTAATCTCTTAAGAGCGTGTGGAATGATCAGTACCAGTCCAAGTGCAAATCCAAGTCCCATCCAACCGTTGAAAAGGCCTAAGAGGAGACGATCATATTGAAACTCTTCTCTGATCTGAATGAGAATCGTCTGAAAAAAGACACCAAATCCGACCTGATTGCACAAAAAGATAAAAACCAGATAGCGGACGATCGGATTGACGAGTCCCTCTTTGAAGATCAAAATAGGGCGTAAGGGGTGAATTTTTTTGTGAACCAATGGTTTGAATGTCTCTTTGAATCCCAAAAGAATCCAAAAAAATCCCACAACTGCCAAAAAACCAGCGATCAGAAAGGGGGTTTCGAAACCAAACCCTTTTGCGATGCTCGGATCAGAAAAGACGCCCCCCATCAAAGGGCCAATTACGAGTCCGATAGAGATCGTAAAGGTCATGACGCTCATGTTGAATGCTTTTGTTTTAGAATCGGACGAATCGGCAATCGCTGCTTGGGCAATAGGTTGACTTCCCGCCATGAGCCCCGTCAATGCACGACCGATGAGAAGCAAGAATAGAAGATGGGTTAAAAGCCCAACCGCCATCAGAATAAAACCGATAAACATCCCGATCATGCAAAGGGCGATCACCTTTTTTCTGCCCAGAATATCGGATAGATCGCCAAAAAAAGAGGCTCCAAAAAGCATGCAAAGGGGAAAGAGCATATAGCTAAGCCCCAGATAAAAATTAATCACTTTAAGAGAAGAGGTGCCGACGAGTCTCACAGCTTCAGATGAGCTAAAAATGGCGGTGAAAACAGGATAGACAAGACCAAAACCGAGTGAATCGAGAATAATCGGAAAGAGACAGGCGATGATAATTTTCAAATGTTTCGATTTTTTCATTAATCTTTCCTATAAATTAATAGGGATTAAAGAATCTATAAAATTAGAAGAAAAGGATACTAATCTGCAGCTTTGACTAGGGATAGATTGTGTTTGAAGAATAACCCAAAAAAAGGTTAGCCTCTCTGGGAAATGAGGTTCTATGAGGTTCTATTTTTTATAGAAAATGATCTAGATCGATCTTTTTTCTATTGAAAGAAAAACTGAATCATGAGAAGACTAGGCTAACCCCTTGCTAAAATTTACAGGAGTCGGGTGATATGGCAACAATTACGAAAAAGAAACTCATCAGCGAGATTTCCCGTCGAAGAGGGCTTCATCCAAATGAGGTTAGAGTGATCATCCAGTCCTTTCTGGACTGCATGACTGATTATCTCTCTGATGGAGACCGCCTTGAATTTCGCGATTTTGGAGTTTTTGAGGTGGTCAAACGCAAGCAGAAAATTGGTAGAAATCCCAAAAACGCGGCGGTTCCAATCGTAATCCCAGAAAGGCGAGCCGTCAAATTCACGCCAGGTAAGAAAATGAAAAACTTGGTCGAACAGGGCGAGACCGACCCTCAATCTGGACAGCGAGTCTTTGGATAACTTTTATTATCATCCATACCATGAAAGAACTGATTGCTTTCTACCGTGATCGTTTGGAGGTTTTTAGCAAAAAGAACAATTGGTGTCACGCACTAAAAGTTTTTTTTTCAAAGAGGAGTGTCGACAGCTCGCTTATCCAGCCATTGCTTGACGAGTGTCTCGATCTGCATGTGGATACCCCTGAAAGTTACCTCTGCCGTCTTAGAAAGCTTGTCTCCCTCTCTTTTTTTCATACATTTCAGCCCCATCTCGAGACCAAGCATTCGATTCAGAAAATCTATAGACATCTCCACACCCAAGGGTTTTGGCAAGAGTTTCAAATAGGTCAGGCTCTCTACGTTCTGGGGTGCGATTTGGTCGGTTTGCAAACGCCCATTCTAAAACCCAAACAACTTTCAAAGGGGGGGATTCTCGTTGAATCGGGAGACCATTTTCCCGATGGAGGGGTTGCCGATTTACGACTTAACGGGGAGCTTGCGCTCATTTGGATGTTCCTGGGGTGGAAATTAGATCGGGAAGAGCTCATCGATCGAGCACTCAGGTGGGTTTATACAAGCATGGGTCTTTTTGATCAGGAAGGCCGCCCTTTTCGCGGAGTGTGGGTTAGAGGATCTGAGTACCACCCTTTGCTCTTTCATTCCCTCTATCTTCTTCTCTTTTCTGTTTCGTCTAAGATCGTGATCGATCCAGAAATGGATCGCATTGCTTGCTCCCTTCTCCGTCTGTTAGAGGGAGTCGATACCCCCTCTTTTGATGTAGCCTCCCTCTTTTTGATTCTTCTTAGTTTGGGGTTTAAACAGCTAGAAGAAGAAAAGCCCTATTCGAGGATGGCGAGCCACTCTTATTCAAAGAGGCAGATGGATCGAAGCTTGGGGTATGCCTCATTCAGGCAAGAAAGGTTCAGCCTGGCCTGTTCATTCAGTGGGGTCAATACGGGGATGGGAGTTTTTCACAAAAAATATGTACGCATTCTCTCTTTTGGCCCACACGGATCGCCTCTCGGAGATTTAGATCAATACGGGGTCTACCGCACCTCCTCACTCTCTTTGAGTCAGCCGTTTCGGGACCTTGAAATTTCTAAAGGAACTGATCACTTTTCCGCTTATGGTAGGACGCGCACTTTCTCTTCTAAATTCTCGGATGAGATGGCTCAAAACAGGACTCTAAATCCGGTTAGCGACTCAAGTTTAAGCAAGCAGTGGATCTACCTCTCCCTAGAGGTGAGCGGATCTAAAATGGTGGTAACAAGCCGCCTTTTAAAAAGGGAGGAGAAGTCCCCCTTTTTTTTTGCCTACTTTATCGTCGCAGAGAGAGCCCATATCGAAAGCCGCTCTCTTGCCCCCTCAACATTGAACCGTTACCAGGGGGAAAACCGGGAAATTGTTTTTGAAAAAGGGGGGGAGAGACTCTCCTTAAACCCCCAAACAGAAGGGCAGATGGATGTGATTCCACTCGCAGGTGAGCCCTATTTTTGGGGAGCCGACTTTCTGGTGGCCTTTCTCTTTGAAGAGAGTCTAAAGGGGTGCACTTGGGAGATTGAATAATTTTATATATATATCAGATCCTTGCAAAAGAATTCAGACTGGAGGATAATTTGAGTCAAACTAATGGGGGGCTTATGAAAAAAAGATGTTTGGGTGTCTCTCTTGTCTGCTCCTAAAAAAATTTTTATAGGATCGGTGATGCTCTTTGCCCTTATCGGGGTGATTGCTCTTGTTAAAAAAGGATTTTCATCCAAGGGGGAGGGGGGTCAAACTCCTATTGAAAGAGAAAAATTGATCAGCTCTGAAGAGAAAGAGGCCCAACTGAAAGAGAGTGCAGAACGTATTTCAGAGCTTTTAAAGCCGATTAAAGATCAGGTTGCGAGTGAAGAGGTTGACCAGGTTTGGCGTCTGTTCGCTTTCGGAAAAGAGAAGTCACCCATTGTCGAAACCGTCAGGTACAAAAGTCGTGTTCCCTGGCTAAAAGGAAGATCAGCATGGATTGCCGATTACGCAGCCTATTACGCGACTTCAAGACACTTTATTGCTAGGAGCTTGAATGGATGCTCAAATGGGCGGCCAGACTATGAAACCCAGAAAGTTTCGCCAGGGGATCAATTCAACGTCTTTAACCCGGGTAGAAATGTGAGTTTTTACCTCCTAGTCGATCTTTCGAGGTGTAAAATGTGGTTTTATTACTGCGATCCAGAGACCAAAGAGAGTGAACTTTTAAAAACGTATAATGTGGGTCTTGGCAGGCTTGATCCAGGTTCCAACTTTGCTTCGTTGACCCCCAAGGGGCAGTTCTTGCTTGGAGATAAGATCGCGATTTTTAAGCCTGGTGTTAAAGGCTATTTTCAGGGGGAAGAGGTTGAGATGGTTCGAGTTTTTGGAACAAGATGGCTTCCCTTTGCTCAAGAGATGAGTGGTGAAGGGGGCGATCCTCGTGGGTATGGCTTTCATGGGGCTCCTTGGTTTTTTGATGAAGAGGCAAAGAGTTACAAAGAGTCCTCTGAAACGGTAGAAGGGTATGAAAGTGATGGTTGCATTCGTCTCAAACAAGAAGATATAGAAGAACTTTATTCGATCGTGATTACGAAACCAACCCTTGTTGAGGTTGTTACAGATTACAGCCAAGCAAAACTGATTAAGAAAAATCATTAAAAAACATGATAAAGCTCAAGAAAAAATCTATCTCAAGTGAAAATAAAAAGAGTCCCTCCTCCCTTACCCCTTGGGAGCGGGTGATGATTTGTCGACGCTCCGAGCGTCCCCGTTCCATTGATTACATCAAAAATCTTTGCTCAGAGTTTGTCGAGATTTTTGGAGATCGGCTGTTTGGGGATGATCATGCGATTGTCAGTGGCCTCGGTCTGATTGGAGGGCAGAAATTTGTGATTGTGGCTCAAGAGAAAGGGTGCGAAACGGAGAGCCGCCTATATAGGAATTTTGGAATGCCCCATCCCGAAGGGTATCGCAAAGCACTTCGCGTGATGAAACTCGCCGAAAAATTTCACCTTCCCGTGCTCTCTCTTCTCGACACACCTGGGGCTTATCCTGGTTTGACTGCGGAAGAGAGGGGGCAAGGCTCCGCAATTGCGCTTAATCTGTTCGAAATGGCTCGTCTTTCAACCCCTATGATTGTCGTTTTGATTGGAGAAGGCTGCTCGGGAGGAGCTTTGGGAATGGGGGTTGGTGATGTGATTGGGATGCTCGAGCACGCCTATTATTCGGTGATTTCCCCTGAAGGGTGCGCTTCTATTCTTTGGCAAGATAGCTCTAAAAATCAGACGGCTGCTAAAGCTTTGAAAATGCATGCCGAGGATCTGCTTGCCTTTGGTGTGATCGATAAAATTATCAAGGAGCCTCAAGGGGGGGCTGATCAAGATCCAAAAGCGACCTTTGAGAACGTAAAGCAATTTATCCTAGAAGAGCGTGAGCGGCTTAGCGAAATTTCGTTAAGCAAGCTTTTAGAAGATCGCTACCAAAAATTTCGTAAACTTGGCGTTTTTTCCACAAATTCCAGGAGTTAACTTCTTTTAAGCACAAAGAGAAAAAATTTTATGAGGCTTTTCCTAAAAGCTGCTTTGCACTCTCCTAAACATTTTATTTTTCTTGTTCTCTCATTTTTCACTCTTATAGGTTTGACCCTGTCCAATCAGATGGAGATGTTTGCGTTCGGTGTTCTTTTCGACTCCGATATCTACTCTTGTGAGCTTTCAGATGAAAAAAAGGAAAAAGATCGGGGAGAGATTGATGTGAAGAAAAAACTGAAAGAGTCCGAAATCGCGCGTGCTTTCGATCGCGCAGTAGAAAAGTTAAAGAGTCGGATGCACCTTAGAAACGGGCTCAAAAACTTTATCTTAATGTTCTGTTTCATTGCCGCCATCAAAGCTTTTTTTCTCTTTTTTAGTCGTTACACAGCCCAAATCTTATCGATAAATATCAGTCGCGATCTTAGACAAAGGTACTTTGAGCATATTCAAACGCTGCCTATGAGCTTTTATCAGAAATATGGTATTGGTTCGGTCTCTTCCCGTCTGAGTGGTGATGCTAATCAAATTGCATCGGCGCTAAACTCCGTTTTGGCCAACTACGTCCAAGCCCCATTTACCCTTCTGACGACGATGAGCTTCTGTTTCTATATGTCTTGGCAGCTCTCCTTGGTGATGTTTGTTTGCTTGCCGATGGCGATCATTCCTTTGAACCTTTTAACGCGTAAGATCAGACGGATTTTACACCGGCTTCAGCAAAATCAAGAACAGTTTAACTCGGTCTTGATCGACTTCTTGATGGGGATTCAGACGATAAAGATTTTTGCGATGGAACATTTCTCTTTTAAAAAATACAAAGAGAAAAATAATCAGATGTCTGGGTTAGAGGTAAAGACAGTCAAGTATGATTTGCTCATGCGCCCGATTTTCCATGCGGTCATGACCCTCTGTCTAGCAACTGTTGTGATCATTGGCTTTTACACTCTCAAGATGAAAATCCCAGAGCTTGTCTTTTTTGTCGGCTTGCTTTACCTGTTCTATGGGCCTATCAGAAGGTTTGCTGAAGAAAATGCGAATGTTCAGAAGGGGTTTGTCGCTGTAAAGCGTCTTTTTGAAGTGCTCAGTATCAAACCCCAGTTGAAAGATCTTCCCCACGCAGTCCGGTTTGAAAGTTTAGAGAAAAAGATCGAATTCGACAGAGTCTGGTTTCGTCATCATGAGAGATGGATCTTGCGAGATTTGAGTTTTAGCGTAAAAAGAGGGGAGACCGTTGCACTTATTGGAGCTACGGGTGTTGGAAAATCGACCATTGTTCAACTCATTCCACGCCTTTATGATGTTCAAAGGGGAGAGATCCGGTTTGATGGGAAACCAATCCAGAGCTATACGCAACGCTCGTTAAAGGAGCAGATCGCTTTTGTGCCCCAAAAGACGGTTCTCTTTCTCGATACGATTGCGAATAACATCGCTTATGGAAGGCCTATGTTAAGAGAAGAGGTGGTCCAAGCTGCAAAAAAAGCCCATGCTCATGAATTCATTGAGCGAATGCCTCAAAAATATGAGACGATGCTTTTGGAGATGGGAAAAAACTTTTCAGGAGGGCAACAGCAGCGCTTGGCAATTGCGCGTGCCCTTGCAAAAAAAGCCCCCATTCTCATCTTAGACGAAGCAACCTCCTCTTTAGACTCACTCAGCGAAGCTAAAATCAAAAGAGCGATCAGGGAGCTTCACGGCGGAATAACACAAATTTTGGTGGCTCACCGCCTCTCTACAGTTGAACACGCTGATCGAATCATCTATCTCGAAGAGGGAAGAAAACTTGCTGAAGGAACAAAAGAGGAGCTTCTCGAGAGATGCCCCCCATTTCGTCTGTTATGGGAAACACATTTTTCCAAAGAGAAAGAGGCGAGTCCAGTTTCGAGTTAGTCGCCTCTGAAAATATACGTGAATCCTTGTTTATCTGAGAGAAAAGCTGTCAAGGCAAAGCGAAAATATCCCCCCTCCTCAGCAAAGTTAAAATGTCCCTTTTGAATTCAAAGTCCATTAACCGCTGTCACCAGCGGTGGCGGGAGTGTTCATTTAGGTGTCTCATAGGTAAAATTTGAGAGCAAAATAGATCGTTACCTTAACCTTCATAAGCAGAACGGGGTCTGGGGCAGAGCCCCAGAGACCGTTCATAAAACTGTGTCAGTTTCTTCTCAAAGCCCCAGCTCTAACCTCCCTTCAAAGTAGATATCAAGCTGAGAAATAATCATAGCCCAGTTGCGAATGGGGTGGCTCCATTTTGATT
>JANQSR010000121.1 GCA_028279205.1 Simkania sp. | reverse complement strand
CCTATTTCCTCAAGGGAATCGTTCGGTTGAAACCTCTTGGGGTTGAAAAAAAGTTCGCTCCGCTCAACGAACACTCTATTTTGACCCCCGAAAATCTCCAGAAAGCGCTCAGCCCTGAGGTGGCACTCGTCTCCCTCTCTTGGGCAAACGGTCTTACTGGTCTTGTCCACCCAATCGCTGAACTTTCCGAGCTTTGTCGCGAGAAAGAGGTTTTGTTTCATGTCGATGTGAGCGATGTTTTGGGCAAATTCTACTTCCGTTTCGAAGATCTGCCTATCGATTTTCTCACTTTTGATGGGGATCGCTTTCACGCTCCTAAAGGAACGGGGGGGTTGCTCCTCTCTCACCCACACCAGATAGAGGCGTTGATCCCAGGGGGGATGCATCAAGATGGTTTGCGGGGAGGAACTCTTAACCTTCCTGGACTTATTGGTCTTAAAGTTGCTTTTGAGGAGCTCGAAGCCTCTTTCGACTCTATGTGCACAGAGATCGCCCACCTTCGCAATCAGTTTGAAGAGCGTCTTGAGAAAAACATTCTCTCGGCTACCCCTTTATTCCGTGAAACGGAAAGGCTTGCAAACGTGAGCGTAATCACTTTCCCTGGTATTTCTAATGAGCTCTTGGCTTTCCACCTCTTCCAAAAGGGGGTGTTTGCGAGTTTTGGTGGTGGCCGTCACCAGATGTTAAAGCCCCTCTTGCAAGCAGCTGGTCTGACTCCTAGACTAGCCCAGTCTGCTCTTAGCTTTAGCTTGGGAAGGGGAACGACAAGGGAGGAGGTTCAGAGGGCATCTGGGGTTATTGCAGATGCGGCGAACCGGTGTTTGAGTCTGTCAGAAGAGGTTCTCTTTTGAATGCGGAAAATCAGCCCTACCCTTGGGTCTCTTACAGCCACCTTTTAGTTGAGCGCATCCTATCTCCCCAGAATGGGGGAGTCTTTAAGAAGCACTCGATTAGCTTGAGAGAGATGCGTGTTGTCATCGCTCAAAAGTGGGATGACCTGCAAGAAAACTGTCTGATTTTTTACCTGATTGTGGACGAGACCGACGGGGTCATTGTGGACGCAAAATTTCAAGCTTTTGGGATGAGCCCCCTGATTGGAGCCGCCGATATCATCTGTGAAATGGCTCTTCGCAAAACCTATAGCCAAGCACGCCGTTTCACAGCTCAGCTTGTCGATAAAGCTTTGCGCGATTTTGACCATACCCCCGCCTTTCCCGTTTCGGCATCTGTTCACCTAAGTCACGCTCTTGAAGCACTTGATATGGCATGTCAAAAGTGTGTTGATATCGAAATTGCCGATCTTTCGCCCCCCTCTCCCATCTTGACCTCTTCTGAGGTGTCAGGAGAGATGCCTGAGTGGGATCTGCTCTCTCCAAGTGAAAGACTTAAATGCATTCGTGATGTGATTGAAAAAGAGGTGCAACCCTACATTGCGCTCGATGCAGGAGGAATTCAGGTGCAAGAGCTTAAAAATGGGAAGGAAGTGATTGTTGCTTATCAAGGTGCTTGTACGACTTGTCCCTCTTCAACAGGGGCTACACTGAGTGCCATTCAGGAGATATTGCGAGCCCGTGTTTATCCTTATCTGGTCGTCAAGCCAGATCTTTCTCTTTTGAATTTTTAGTAAAAAATGAGAAACTAAAGAGACTACCCTCAGAAGAGGGTGTCTGCTGTGCTAAATGTTTTGATCTCCCCCGAATCGAGAAGAAGGTTTAAGGTTCCGTCACGATTCATTGAGTGAAAGAGCCCTTTGAAAAGGGTTTCTCCCTCGCTTAAAGTGATCTTTTTGCCCTTCTGTGTGAGAAAAGAGTTGTAGGTTTGATAAAAGGGGGCGAACCCTTTTCGTAAATAGAGGGTAAGATCTTTGACAAAAAGCTCACTTAGCAAAGTGAGAAGCGGCTTGAGAGGAAATAGCTTGCCCGTCTCGTTTAGAAAAGAGCTCGCTGGCTCATCAATCAGACTTAGGTCTTCTTGGGACATGTTGATGTTGATCCCAATCCCAGCAATCACTCCATAGGCACTCTCTTTAAGCTCAACAATCTCACACAAAACACCAGAAATTTTTTTGCCGTTGACTAAAATGTCGTTTGGCCACTTGATCTTAGGGGATAGATGGTGCTCACAAGCGAGTTTAACAACGCTCAAACAGAGAAGCTGCGATAGATTATTTAAGGTGACACCCTTTTCTACTTTGAAAAAATAAGAGATGTGGAGATTGACCCCTTTTGGGGAGATCCAACGCCGATTAAACCGCCCTCTGCCAGCTGTCTGCTCAGATGTGGTGATGCACGTGAGCTCATCTAAATCGAAGTGGGAGTGGTTCTCTTTAGCCCAAGTGTTTGTTGAATCAACACTTTCTAGATGGATATATGCCACGTTCATGGGGCTTTCATGATTTGCTTTTAACACCTAATCTAAGATAATCCCGATTTATGTGGAGTTATCAATATTTACGTCGTATAGACCTGTTTTCCCTTCTCCCCCTCATCGGGTTGATGTTAGTCAGTCTGCTTGTCATCTCTTCTACGTCGACAGGTGAGTTGCAAAGAGGGCAAACCACCTTCTTCACATCAGCTGTCAAACATCAGATTCAATGGTTTGTTATAGGGATGGGAGCCTATCTTTTCTTTGCGGGGTTTAATTACCACAAATTACGTGAGTGGTCCTGGGTTCTTTACACTCTGACGATCTTAATGCTTATCGGGCTTTTTTTTGTAGACCCTATTAAGAATGTTCATAGATGGTACCAGGTTCCTCTGCTTGGGATCGGGGTTCAACCCTCTGAATGCGCAAAACTTTCACTCATTTTGGCTCTAAGCTGGTTTCTTGAAAAAAGGGGGAGAGCGAGCGAGCGGTGGAGTCTCTTTTTGCAAGCTTCCACGATTGTTTTGATCCCATTTATCCTTGTTTTAAAGCAACCAGACTTGGGTTCAGCGTTGGTCTTTTGCCCCATTGCGTTAGGGATGTTTTACTTCGGTGGCATCAACAAAAAAATTTTTGCGATTTTGGTCGGAGTTTGTTTGATCGTGATAGGGATTGTGGCGTTTATTTTTTTGGAGGTGATCTCTTATGAGGAGATGCGCGGTTTTTTCTCATACTTTTTGAAAGATTATCAATACGAAAGACTCAATCCATCTACCTACCATCACCAAGCCTCTCAAACGGCGATTGGACTCGGCAATTGGATCGGTCATGGTTTTCGAAAAAATGGATTCACAAGGCATGGCTTTTTGCCCGCAGCTTCGACCGATTCGGTCTTCCCCGCTTTTACGGAAGAGTTTGGTTTTTTAGGCGGCTTTTTGATTCTTTTCCTCTTCTTTAACCTGATCTACCGGGGCTTTAAAGTCGTTATTGTTGCTCGAGACCCTTTCGCCCGTATTTTATCTGCGGGGATCACCACCTATCTTGCGGTTCACGTTCTCTTAAACATCGGAATGATGTGTGGATTTTTGCCGATCACTGGAGTCCCATTGCTCCTTATCACTTATGGTGGATCCTCCGTGCTTTGGACGATGATTGCCCTTGGAATTTTGCAAAGTGTCTATACGAGAAGGTTTATGTTTTGATTTCAAAAGAGCACCCTTTCATTTTTAAACCTGGATCTTGGCTCGGAGAAGGAACCGTGCTCCTCTCCATGGTGGGTCGCAAGCTTCCTTTTCATATCCGTTGGAATGTTTTTGAGTTAGACGATAAGGGGCGTATCTTCTGCACTCAAGAGATACAAGTGGTAGGACTTTCAGATTGCATGCATAGCCGTTTTTCCCTTTACGACCTGCACGCTACCAATTTTGCGATCAAACTAGAGAGTCAATCGATTGGGAAGATTGTGGGCAAAGGGATTATCAATTCTACAGTCATTGGTTGGGAGTTTCGAAAAGGGGTCTTGGGATTTGAAGGATTTGAGATGTATCAGATGAGCTCAGATGAGGAAACCTACCTCTTGCACGCAGAGTACACGACAGGTGAGAATTTCCGCACCATTATCCGCGGAGAAATGCGAAAGAAAAGGGCTTAAATCTCGATTAGTTTGGTCTGAAAAACTGGTTGAAAAATAAATTTGATCCGAATGGAGAAACGCTCTACAATATGGATTTTTGAGGTGTGGCTTTGAAGATGAGATCTCTTAAATGGGTTCTTCCTCTGATTTTGTTGACAGCTTGTTTTTCCAAACGGGCTGCCATGACGAGGGAGGGGTATACTAATATCGAAGTTGGCATGTCTGTCTCTGAGGTTCGGAAGGCGTATGGTGAGCCCTACAAAGTCTACTCTAAAGGGGATAATGAGGTCACGTATGAGTACATAGAGAGGATCGAGATGGGGAGCGAGGTGATTGAGCAAAGGCGCTACTACATCATTATTTCTTCGGGAAAGGTGGTTGGCAAATATGTGAAATTTTCCAGCCCGCCCCCTTTTCAGAACCCTTACTCAGACGATTCCTATTCCAACTAGACTGTGTTGAAAAAGTCGGTTTCCCCATCCAATTCGCATTTGAATAACGGCTGTGTGAAATAGCAAAAACGGCAATGCCCACCAAAACCGACTTTTTCAACACAGTCTCCCAGCTAAGGTTGACAGAAACTTGCTAAGGTTGACAGAAACTTGATGAGAAGTGCGAACGACAACACACATCCTAGAAAAATAAATCATCGACTTTAATTGGCTACTTGTGTAACTTATCTTTTGAAGTCATCGATCGAATATAAAAGTGTAAAGGTCTTTTCATAAGAGCGAGGTTATTTTAATGAGTACTGTACAGTTTACCAGGATTACCGAACGTCTCTCATTTCCGGGAACACCGACTAATGAACAAGAGCCGCTGGCTTCGCCTAAATTCGGTGAGAATGTCCCCGCTGTTAGAGAGAACCCCTCCCTTTTCGGACGGGTCAAAAAAATTTTGACCTCCCCCAAATGTTGGGTTATTACAACCCTTGCTTTGAGTGCACTTACTGCTTCCACTGTGTGGGCTTATTACGGTCTTGCTGCTTCTTTAAGTCGTTCGAACATCTCCACAAAGGGTAGCTTTAATAATCTCACCCAGAACCTTACAACTCCCTTTCCTACTACTCCAAATTGGTCTGCAAACATCTCTAAAGATTTTAACCTTGACAAGCTTCCCCCAACACTTACAGCCCCGTTTTCTACTATTCTAAATTTAACTGAGCCTACTACTTCAGATTTAACTACTCCTACTACTGCTATTACTCCTACTACTCCAAATATAACTGATTGTCAAAGACAGCCGTGTCATTTTGCTTCTCCCTGTGTAATCAAATTACCATCAGCACCAGAAAACAACTCGCTGTGTAATCCTCCTAAGAAAGAATATATAGATTGTATGTTAAAAGCAGACAGTACTTCTGGGGCTAGATATAAGGCTCGTTTAATATCGCGTAGTAAAGCAAATCCAGCATTAGCGCCTTGTAAACCTAAGGATTGGACTATTAGATATTATTCACCTGAATGGGAATCGGATGAGAATAAGAATACTCCTCGTATTGAATGCTGCCTCGCACTAATTAGAAAAGTAGCTAAAGAAGCAGGAGCAGGATGTGAGTCAGGACAACCTTATCATGAGTATGAGGTTTCATCAAAAAATGGTTGGAGAATACAAAAAGAAAAAGACTATTCTGGATGGCTTCTTCGTCATGTTATTTATAAAATATGGTATTAATAAAATTGGGAATTTCACTATGTTCCCTCTATACTTCGATATGAAGATATACCCCAAAAAATTGAAAATTTCACTTTGCAGTAGGGTTTAAACAAAGGTTTTGAGGCTTTCCTCAGCTTTAATCGTACGTCCTCAAAAACTCATGGCAAGTAAGTTTTTTTGTATCCGTTCAGTGGGGGCTCAAAAATGGGCATTTTGAGTATTTTTTGACCCAAAACATGCCAAAAATAGGCACTTTTGACCAGTCTAGCCCCTTAA
>JANQSR010000092.1 GCA_028279205.1 Simkania sp. | reverse complement strand
GGCTCAAATCGTCAGTGGCATCGGTTTTCTAGGTGCTGGAGTTATCCTGAGAGACAGAGGGCGTATCCGTGGTCTCACAACAGCAGCTTCTGTTTGGGCAACGGCATCGATTGGTCTTGGAATTGCGAACAAGATGTATATTTTGGCAGCGAGCACCGCTTTAATCATGTTGCTTTTGCTCTCTTTGTACCGCGTTCCAGGCTGGTACGCTTGGAAACGGAAACATCAGCACGGTCATCGCTTTTTTAAAGAGGAGGATTAAATGTGTGTCACTGTGCTGCGCAGCATCCAGGCAGTTTTTTCGTGAACAGCAAGTCTTTTATTGATAAAATCGGCTGTTGCGCCATCTCCAACATTTTCTGCCAAGGGCAACCCTTTTCTCAGATAGCGGATGACTCTCTCATGGTCTTCGAGCAATATTTCTATCATTTTCATCGGGGTAGATACCCCCTCTTTTGCGTCCTGGACTAAACTCTTACCTGCAAACGATGCAAAAGAGCCTTCCGAAAAATAGCCCAAGGCGCGAACCCGCTCTGCTATTTCATCGATTGCTTCGGCTAGTTCCTCATATTGATCTTGAAACATCAGGTGGTAAGAGTGAAAAGAGGCTCCCGTCACGTTCCAATGAAAATTTTGAGTTTTTAAATACAAGGAGTAGCTAGAAGCAAGTAGTTCCTGGAGAAAGGAGCAGAGTTTTGCTCTCTCTTTGGATCCCAAGTCGATTTTAAGCTCTAACGGGTCTTTTTTCATCTCTGCGTCAGCCCCAGTGACTTCCTATCTGGATTATAGCTAGTTTTTTTTTAGTTTCAAGATTTAAGAGAAGAAAAATTTCTAAGAATGTAGACGATAGCCTTCGGGAGAAAAATAGACAACTTCAATGCACCCGTTTGCTATTAATTTTTCGTACGCGTTCACGGGGGGTGTAACTAAAATATTTTACCGTGTATGCTGTGTGTCTTATGAAAACAGTTTAGTCGATAATTAGGCTGCTGACTCCACTGACTGCTCAAAAAAAGATTTTGGGCTAAACCTTGTATAATCCAGTATAGTGCCGAGAATATACCCAAAAAAATTGGAAATTTCACTTTACAGCAAAGCCAATAGGGTGGATTACAGCTGAGGGAAGCCTCAACACCTTTGTTTGAACCCTACTGCAAAATGAAATTTTCAATTTTTTTGGGTATATATTCTAAAACCCCCTTTTGTTAAGATCTGAGAGAATGAAAAGTCTAATCCTTTTTTTTTGCTTGCTTTCTACTCCCCTCTGTTTTTGCATGAGCTTGAAAGAGAGGCTTCTCAATTCAAGCCCAGGAACATTTATCGTCACTGAGCAAAACAAAACTTATACCCTCCTACATATACACTCGCTAGATCAAAACGAAATACTCTTTGAAGAGATCAGTGTTCCAGTCAGTCTCACTCCAGGTAAAAATTGGAAGACATGGGTCAATAAGGGAGCTCCAGGGCATACGTCGTGGCTGCTTTACTCTATAGACCTTTTGGAAAATCAAGCCGTTGAATGCTACTCATTCACCCAAGAATCCCATCTCCCAATAGAAGGATCGGCTTGTTTTTTGACGACTCTTTTCGATCTAAATTTAACCCCTTTGACCGATAAAGAGCGATTCATGAGAGGGGCAACGGCAAAAGCGGGAGAGGTTAACTATAAACCATGGAATCCCCCTATCATCCAGAATGGGAAGAGAGTAGAAGGAGCCTCTTGTGATGTGTGCAAAACCACATGGCCAAAGGATGACTCCCCATTTTCTGGAAAAAGGCTCTTCCTCTACTTCGATCAGCAGGATAAGAGCTTCCCC
>JANQSR010000081.1 GCA_028279205.1 Simkania sp. | reverse complement strand
GCAGGGGAAGGCTTCTCTTGCCCTTGCCAAGTGTGTCGACATCTCAGAAGATGGATTGACCTACCGTTTTTCCCTGCGCAGTTCAGCTTGGTCTAATGGGGCTCCTCTCACCTCACGCGATTTTGTCTATGCTTGGAAGAAGAGTTTAAGCCCCACTTTTACCAGCGAAAACTCCCACATGCTCTACGTGATCAAAAATGGGGAGAAAGTCAAGTCTGGAAAGCTCCCCTCCAGTCTTCTCGGAGTTGAGACTCCGGATGATCAGACACTTGTGATTCACTTGAGCTATAGAGCCCCTTACTTGCTCGAACTTTTAGAGCACCCTATTTTTTTCCCAGTCAATGAAACGCGTGATCGTTTTGATCCTAAATGGGCAGAAGATGAGAAAAATTTTCTCTCTAATGGCCCCTTCAAACTCTCACAATGGAAGCACCACGACTTTATCAAGGCGGTCAAAAACCAAGATTACTGGGATGCTGGAGCTGTCAAAATTGACGCTATCAAGATGTGTATGGTTTCGCAAGAGACCGGATTTCAAATGTTCGAATCGAAAGAGCTCGACTGGGATGGCTCCCCCTTCTCTGTGATTCCGACTGACGCTATCGAGTCGCTTAAAAAAGAGAGTCGCCTCGGCACTGCCCCTTGCTTGGTCACCCAATGGATTGGGATCAACACAAATCAGTCCCCTTTCGAGTCGAAAAAATTCCGCCGCGCCTTTGCTCTTGCCATCAATCGGAAAGATATTGTCGATCATGTGACACAAGGGGGGCAAACTCCAGCCACAGGAATTGTACCAGAAACGATGGGGCTTCAAGACCAACCTTACTTTGAAGATGGTCATACGGAGTTTGCGGCTACCCTTTTTGAGGAGGCTTTGGTAGAGTCTGGACTCACACGTGAAACTCTTCCCGAGATCGTTTTGTCTTTTCCCTCAGAGTCGCGGGCGCAAGCCATTTGTCAAGCGGTTCAACAACAGTGGCTAGCAACTTTGGGAGTTCACGTCAAGCTTCAATCGAAAGAGAGGAGAACCTATTACAGCCAACTTTCCAATCAAGATGCGATGCTATTTTTCAAAGACTGGGTTGCCGATTTTAATGATCCGATCACCTTCTTAGAATTGTTTTTACCTAAATCGAATAAAATCAACTTTACAAATTGGGAAAATTCCAGATATGAAGAGCTTTTGGAGAGCTCTTATGCGTGTAAAGATCCAGAAGAGCGGATCAACTATCTCAAACAGAGTGAACAGCTCATCATGGATGAGATGCCCGTCATTCCGATCTATTACTCCAAGCTCCTTTTCGTTAAAGATGATGCTGTTAAAAATGTCGTGATCACTAAAACGGGGTGCATCGACTTTAAGTGGGCTGAGGTGAACCAGTAGGCAAAAAATTGTGACGTACGTTTCATGCTCCCCTGTCGACACCGGCTCTTCACGGGCAAGCCACTACTTCTTCCTCTTTTTGATAAGAGCGTTGATTTCTTTTTCACTCTTTCTAACCATATAGAGCCTCCTAATTTGGATATTTCGGGCTCAGTATACATGGGGACATGGCAGAGAAGATAGTTTAATTAGACGCTTACGAGTGAACAACTAAAAAAGGGGGCGCTTTGTTGATAAGCGACCCCTGTTGTAAAATGAGGAGTTTCTTCAGTCGAACCCACCTTTTTGTGAATCGAGATTCAGAAACATGTGTGATCATCGATTATGGTCGTATCATCGTGGCACTGTTTGGAAAAAGAGTCGTTAGATTTATATCCCCAAGAGGCGTAACTGAACTGTTTGGATAAACAATCGTTGAATTTGTATCCCCAAGAGGCGCAACTAGATTCCTAAGTTGATAAACAAAACCATAAAACAAGAGTGTTCCCGCGGCTGCGGCCATTGTTGGGGCAATCACTGTTTTTACGAAGGTTGGGTTAATCACTGTTTTTACGGAGTCTGAGACCTTCTGACAAAGAGATGTTTGCTTATCTCTTTTTGCTTCTTCTTGAGGTGCAGCAACTTCTTCTTGAGGTGCAGCAACTTCTTCTTGAGGTGCAGCAACTACAGGTACATCAACTATTTCTTTTTGAGGATCAGGAGAAGAAGAGAATAATTTTTTGAAAGTCAAAGATGCCCCTCCTACTAGAAGAGCGAGAGGTGGAACAATCTTGAACACTCCATGAGACTCGTGCCAACAAGATTTGATCATTGCAATAACAGAATAAAATAGATTATTAACTTTTGAAGCCAATTTACCTAAACAAGACTGCTGTTTTTCTGATGCAGAATCAACTGGTGGAATAACGCTTGGGCTACCACCACTAGAAACATGATTAATAGAACTAGAACTCATTTTTAACCTCCAAAGGTTATGTGAAAATCTTAAATTTAAAAAACGAAATTTTTTGTGTTCTTTTTTAATTTCACATGTTATTTTATTGGAAATGTTATTTTTTTTAAACAGTTTTCGTTTTTTTACTAATTATATTTGGAAAAATTATCAATTTCAATAAATATGTTGAAAAGGTTTACATTCCTGTCAAACTCCCATTTTAAAGCCAATGCAAGTTGGGTAATATAACGCAAACAGCCTTCTTATATCAATTGAAAAAAATAAATCGATAAATTTGTACGCGTTCAAGGGAGCTAGGAGCTGTCTAGGATTGATCGAGCCAGGCCTCCCTTTAGACGGGCTTCGAATGTTCGTATCCGTTCAGTAGGGGGTGAAAATTAAAGATTGAAATGC
>JANQSR010000070.1 GCA_028279205.1 Simkania sp. | reverse complement strand
TTTTGATGGAGATGTTTGTGATCCCGTCGGGTGAGGAAGCCATGCGGCGAAGGATCAACTTCATGTTGTGCCCTACCCACGCACAGCAGTGCATTTAGGCAATCACCTAAACGTTCTTTTAGATAATTCCGTCCCAACTTTCCTTACGTTTTTCATCTGTCCGATGTGAGGCTCTATTGACTCCCTTCGCTTGAGCAGTTTTTTATAGTGCTTGGGTTAGCCCTCTCTTCCCTGTGATGTAAATTTCTGCTCCTGTGACTTTATGACCTCTGTATCCTTTATCAACAAACCCTCGTTTCACTGGTTTTCCAGTCATCTTTTCTGCCTGCTCTAAAAAGGGGGGACATTATCACGTTGCCGTTACACAATCATAACTTAACCTTGTAAATATTCTCTTGTTTGTCTAAAATGAGCCGCTGGAATCGCTCGGAAAGCGTATCCGTGTTATGATTTAGCCATTCGTAAAGCCATATCAAAAAAGGAATTAAGAACTTATGTCACTAAAAGAAGAAGTGATCGACGTCGTCGTCGAACAACTTGGTGTTGATGCGAAAGATGTGACCCCCGAAAAGTCTTTTGTTGAGGATTTAAATGCTGACTCTCTCGATCTGACCGAACTCATTATGACGTTTGAAGAAAAGTTTGGTTTTGAAATTACAGAAGAGGAAGCAGAAAAGCTCAAGACGGTTGGTGATGTGATTGCTTATGTTCAGTCTAGAAAAACGAGCGAGTCATCCACCTAAAATCTTGAGATAAGCGGTCTCATCTACCTTTAAGCTGAAAAGTTTCAACCTAAACTTTCAAAAAGAGTTACCAAGGTGTTGATTTCATATCAACCCAAGTTTTACGGATCTCATCTTCTGGCATGACGTGCCGAATGAAATTGAGATTTTTCTTAGAACCCCCCCTTCAAAAGGCTCCTCGTAGTCAGGAAGATCTGTTGTGTAGTCGTCCCTGAAAATCTCTAATTTTGCAAATTTTATCAGGCTGTTTTTGGGCCGCGAGGGTACTAAGGGAGACTGCCTAGTGGCTGTTTTGATGGAGATGTTTGTGATCCCGTCGGGTTGATGTTTTTCAAAATAGCTTGATCAATTCCAAGACCAAAATTTCCCACTGAAAGGGGATTGCAAATCGACTATCGGGATCATAATCATGTCCTAATAGGAGAGGGTCGATTGCGTCAAAAGAATCGATCCTGTCCCGATCGAACGGTTTGATGAGCCCTTCCTTAGTGAGCAAGGTTACGGGTGTAATCGGAGGGAGTGACAATGTCATACCTGGTGCCTTTCTCTCTCTTCATTGTAAGGATCATATCTTTGTTTGTAGCGTAGGTGTGTATGTGAACCTTGATGCCCGTCTCTTTTTCAAATTTTTCTATGATTTCGGTGGAAAAGAGCTCGGGCCAACCGCAAATATTGAGACTTTTCTCTTCTAACTGGGTTGAACGATCAATTGTAATTATCGGAATGAGATTGACATCCTCTCGATCCCTTGAAAGGGATGAGAATCCTGGTTTGACCCAGACCAGTTGTTGCTCGCGCTTACCTGGTGGTTTCTGCTTCACCGCGGCCTTTTGGTTGACAACAACCAGTCACTCCACAGACAAACCCCGCATTCGCCCTTTTAGAGACAAGTCTTTCAACGTCCTGCGGTTCAGCGACAATTTTAGCGGGCTCTCGATTTTTTGGCAAGCTCTCATCTCAATCCCCTAAAGAGGATGAGTATTCTCGCTTTGCCTTATAAAAATAACCCCAACCCAGGTACCAAGATCCAGGTACCAAGGATCAAAGTTCGGATCAAAAAGGTAGATTTTTTCATAAAATTTTGCTCCTGATTTTTGAAGAGAAAAATATCATGACCAAGATCCCAGTAAAGAGAAACAAAAAAGTAGAAAGAGCGTTGAGCCTCGGTCGGAGGAACTGGTAGCCTAAATCTATCGGGCACAAAGTGTTGCTTGATCAAAAATCAACTTTTCTAGAACAATGGGACTTTTTTAAGAGAATTTAGATGATAGAGCGAAAAATTGTAATCATTGGATCGGGTCCTGCTGCTTTTACAGCTGCGATCTACGCTTCTCGTGCCCATCTCTCCCCTTTGTTATTTGAAGGGTTTTTGAGTGGACCTGTCGGTGGGCAGTTAATGACGACGACAGATGTTGAAAATTTTCCAGGATTTCCTGATGGGATTACTGGACCTGCTTTGATGGAGGCTTGCCGTAAGCAGGCGCTCCGTTTTGGTACAAAAATCCTGACAGAGGATGTCAAAGCGTGTGATCTTAGTTCATACCCCCTTATTGTAAGGTCAGGTCGCACTCAAGTCAAGGCTCAAACTCTTATTATTGCAACTGGGGCGTCAGCTAAGCGTCTAGATGTTCCTGGGACGCGTGATGGTGAGTTTTGGCAAAAAGGGGTGACTGCGTGCGCGGTTTGTGACGGCGCAATGCCCATTTTTCGAGACAAGGAACTCTACGTCGTCGGTGGGGGAGACACAGCCGTTGAAGAGGCTATTTTTCTCACAAAATATGCAAGCAAAGTTTACATCGTTCACCGTCGTGATAAGCTTCGCGCTTCAAAAATTATGGTTCATCATGCGATGAAACACCCCAAAATCGAAATTATCTGGGATCATGTGATCAAAAAGGTTGAAGGGGAAGAGGTTGTCGGATCGGTGACGCTGGAAAACGTAAAAACTAAAAAAGAGAGTACGCGGAGGGCTTCGGGTCTCTTTTTTGCGATCGGACATCAACCTAATACCCATTTCTTAAATGAGCAAGTTGAGACCGATCCCTCTGGTTACATCTTGGTTAAGCCAGGGACGACTCGCACAAACATTGCAGGGGTTTTTGCGGCTGGTGATGTTCAAGATAAAGTATATCGGCAAGCAGTCTCCGCTGCTGGCTCGGGATGCATGGCAGCCCTTGATGCCGAGAGGTGGCTTACCGAAAAAGGATTTGATGCTTAAAACGTTTCTTTTTTTCATCCCCTTCTCCCTTTTCGCATTTGAAGTGAAGCCTTGGTTTTCCCCTTTGGCTCAGCTCCACTTGAGCTCTTCTTATTCTTACCGTTATACTCATGCTAGGCCTCATTCCTCTTTTGACCATCTTTTTGATTTCAACATAGGCGCGAGTTTTTTGCCTAACTGGGATGGTCAAGTTGAGGTCCGTTTTTCTAAATCGCAAGAAAAATCCTTTGGGATGCGATTAGTTGGCGCTCAGGTTCGCCATCTGTTTCTAAATGACGTAGCAGGTGATCTTGTCAGCCTTTCGGCTGGTGGACAATTTTTCTATGTGCCCCCTCATGCCATCAATGATCCGAGATTTCCTTACTTTGCGCCCTATAATATTGAGGCGGGTCTTTGCTTAGGAAAAGAGATCGGAAAAATTTACGGCTGGATTTACCGTTTTTATACTTTTTTGGGTCTCGGTGTCGACAGCCGTGGTCATCCCCGCCTCCATCCCCTTTTGTCTGGTCAATCTAAATACAAACATCACCATATATTTGAATTATTTCTTGACGGGGATTTTATTTCTAAACGGTGCAAAGAGAGCCGCTCCAGCCATCAATCAATCGGCATTGGAGGGGGATACCAGTATCTTTTTGGAATCTGGGGCTCTTTTACCGTTGGGTACGTTCATCGGCTTCATGCACACCCTTTCCAAAAGCATGATGCGACTTTAACCATTGAGTATAGATTTCCCTTCTCAATTTTTTAATCTATCCAAACGGCAACGGCAGTCGCATAAGAGTTGCAATGACTAATAGAAATTAATATTCTGGGTGAGTCAAACGTTTGGTTGAGCCTTTCTGAAAAGAGGGGGTAAGGGCGACCTTGCGCATCATTTTCGATAGAAATCTCATGGAAGGAGATCTGCTTTCCGAAACCTGTTCCAAGTGCCTTGACGACCGCCTCTTTTGCCGAGAAACGGCCTGCAAAACAAAGAGTGGGATCTTGATACTCTAAGCAGTAGTCGATCTCTGCCTTTGTGAAAATTTTCTTGTGAAAATGGGTTCCATGCTTTTCGATCGCCTGGCGGATCCGATCGATTTCAATGATATCATTGCCCAGACCTTTAATCACTCTTTGTCATTTTCCCATTTGCCATTTGTTTTCCCATTTCCGTTCGGTTTGGATGGACGTCCCTCCATGCCCTCCTTTTCTAGGAGATTGCAAAAGATCATACGCCCTGATGAAGTATGTTTAACAGAGAGAACCTGCGTTTGGACAATCTCTCCAATAAAATTCCCGCCCCCGTTCACAACAACCATGGTTCCATCATCAAGATAACCGACCCCCTGACGGGGTTCTTTTCCGTAACGTTGCACCTTGATCTTTATGAACTCTCCCGTTTCCATGAGAGGTTTAAGGGCGTTGGAAAGGGAGTGCAAGTTGATAAAACGGACATCTTCAACAGAGCTTGTCTGAATCCTTCCGATGTCAGCAGTGAGAACATTGGCATCAATAAGGCGTGCCAAACGAACGAACTTGCCAGTCATCTCTTTAGTTTCGGGAAAATCGGTATCATTAAAGCGAAGGCTTAAGTGGGGCAGTCCTTCCATTTGTTTGATGACATCCAAACAACGTCTAGCCCTTTTTTTGTTTGTCTCGTCTACGCCCTCCATCTGGGCGTGGAGTTCTTTGACAACAAAACGGGGAAGGACTAGGTGTTTGTCTAAAACGCCCGTCGAGCAAAAGTCGATGATGCGAGTATCACATAGCACAGAGGTATCGATGAGCAAGTCTCGCTTTTTTTGAGTTGTCGGGGCAAACTTGACAAAGGGGATGCTGATGTAGAGCTCATTTGAGGTTCGAAGTGTCATGATCGCACCTAAATAGGTGCCAAAAAGGAAAAGAGCGGTCTTGATGATTTCCAGAACCTGAGGTTTTAAAAGATTTGGAATTGAACTCAAATTGAGAATAGCATGAAAGATGATCACAAGTGCCTGTCCCATCAGATAACCGATAAAAAGTCCAATAACAGCGATATTGAAAGAGCGAAGGTTAAATCTGCGAAAAAGAATATCAAAACCGAAGAGCAACAGGCTGAAAACGAGGCCGATTACAATCCCGATCAAGGCTTTGACTCCAATCACCCCTTCTGGAGGTGACAACATATGAGTTGTCATGAAAAAAATCGAAATGATTGCAAAGAAAATGCGAATGAAAGCGAGGGAAATATTCATAAATAGAACTCTTTACTAAACTTTGTACAATCGTTCGAGTTGGTAGCAGAAGGTTTACAAATAACTATAAGCTCTATTAAGGTTAAATCAAAGAAATAGTTGACTGCTTAAGATTTTTTTATGCTGAATCGCCGCTTCGCGATTATCCTGTCTGGGTGCACCTGGTTGATTGCGGGTCTTTTTTTGCTCTTCAAAGGAGTATCCTACCTTCTCTTGGCTCTGCACGGGATGTCGGATCACAAAGATCGCCCTCTTGTTTTGATCCCCTTTCTCTCTTTGTGGACGGGTAGTGTGCAGAAGGGGATCATAGCCCTCCTGGGCGTTTCCTTCCTTTTAGGCTTTTTAAAGGGGTGCTTTATTCTAAACAGGTCGGTCACACGGATCGTTAGACACATCTGCTCTTTACCTCTGACCTTTCCCTTAAAAGACCTTTATCCTAAGGCTTATTACTTTCTCCTTCTTTTAATGATTGCTTTTGGTTTTGGATTAAAACTCACTCCGTTGCCCCTCGATGTAAAAGGGGGGATCGACTCTTTTGTCGGTTTTGCTCTCATCAACGGTGCGATTTTTTACTTTCGGGAGGCATTCACCCTCTCGAGAAGCAAGAAATCGGAGGCTAGATCGAAAATCGAACATTCGCACACGAAGAAATAGAGGTATAAACTAATATCTAATAATTTTCCTGAGTATAAATTAAATATATTGAAAAAGATTTTCAATGTTTTTTATAATGGGTTAATCTAATATTGGGGAGAAAATTAAAATGTATTTGCATTGGAATCCCGATCCAGTGGCATTCTATCTACCCTTTGTGCACCATCCCGTCGCGTGGTACGGGATTCTCTTTGCCTTCGGCTTTGCCGTTGGTTTTTACTTCTTTCGCCTTCTCCTTCAACGTCTTTTCTGTTTCGAGTGCGAGTTCAAGCCAAGTGATGTTCTCAACTGGAACCATCTGTCCAAGGGGGGAGAGAGCCGCCAAGCGATCTTAAAAAGGCTCAATGAGCGGTTAGAAAAAAAACAAGAAGGGGATCCTCCTCCCTCCTCTTTGCTCCGTTTCGCCAAAAAACATCTTTGCGAAAAAGATTTTGGCCGTTTTAGGAACAGAATTTTGATCGAAAAAAGGCTCGGTAACTCTGTCTTGAGTCTAAAGAAGAAGAGCAGACTGTTTGCGGATCAGCTCACTCTCTACATTATTGCTGGGGTGGTGGCAGGAGCCCGTCTAGGCCATGTTTTGCTCTATGAAAATTGTTCCTACTATTTCTCAAACCCTCTCTCGATCTTCAAAGTATGGAAAGGGGGGCTTGCAAGTCATGGCGCTGTTTTGGGGGTCTTGGTCGCGCTTGCTTTTTTTTACTTGCGCAAGAAGAGAGTGAAAACCGAAATCCCTTTTTTTAGGATGGTCGATTTGCTTACCATCCCCGCGCTGCTTGTAGGAGCGTTCGTCCGTTTGGGCAATTTCATCAACCAGGAAGTGGTTGGTAAGGCGACCTCCTCCTTTTTGGGTCTCGTTTTTGTAAACCCTGCAGGTGGTCTTCCCCTTTTGCGCCGTCATCCTGCCCAACTCTATGAAGCTCTTTTTTACTTGCTCTCTTTTACTCTCTTTTTTCGCTTGTTTCCCAGGCTGTTATTCCCTTTGGGTAGGATAGCGGGTCTCTTTTTCATTGCGACTTTTCTCTTCCGGTTTTTAATCGAATTCATCAAAGAAGAGCAGAGCTTCCATCTATCTGGACATGCATTGACGATGGGACAGTACTTGAGTGTGCCCTGTATTTTGCTCGGCGGTCTCTTTTTGACAATCAGTCATTTTTTTAATGCTAAGAAAAGGGGCGGTAGAATAGACTGAAGATGCAGAGTTAGTCGCCTCTGAAAATCTCTAATTTTGCAAATTTTATCAGGCTGTTTTTGGGCCGCGAGGGTACTAAGGGGGAATGCCTAGTGGCTGTTTTGATGGAGATGTTTGTGATCCCGTCGGGTGAGGAAGCGATGCGGCGAAGGATCAACTTCATGTTGTGCCCTACCCGCGCACAGCAGTGCATTTAGGCAATCACCTAAACGTCCTTTTAGATAATTTCGTCCCAACTTTCCTTACGTTTTTCATCTGTCCGATGTGAGGCTCTATTGACTCTCTTCGCTTGAGCAGTTTTTTAT
>JANQSR010000069.1 GCA_028279205.1 Simkania sp. | reverse complement strand
TTTTGATGGAGATGTTTGTGATCCCGTCGGGTGAGGAAGCCATGCGGCGAAGGATCAACTTCATGTTGTGCCCTACCCACGCACAGCAGTGCATTTAGGTAATCACCTAAGAGTCCTTTTAGATAATTCCGGCCGAACTTTCCTTACGTTTTTCATGTGTCCGATGATATGCATTCCGTTTCTCCCTCATGCAGGCTATAAATTTTGTCTTTATCTTCTTTGGACTCTTCCCAGGTAGGTGTGCAGTTTTTTCTGTTCTCTTCTTGATCTTTTCATCTGTCTTGCATTTGCATACTGCTGATCCTTCCTAATTCTTCTTTTACAAGCTGTTGGATGCTTTTGTAATAGAGCTTACTATCCGCTTAAGTTAAGTGATGTTTTTGGGCATCTTTCGCTTAAAATGTAGAGAAGGAGGGGAAGGGGAAGAATGGCCAGAGACAGAATCGAACTGTCGACACAAGGATCTTCAATCCTCTGCTCTACCAACTGAGCTATCCGGCCTAACTAATTAGGGTTGAACTGTACTATTACAATTGCTGTTTTCTTGGAAGCGGAAGACGAGCTCTTCTGTCCGTTTGCCAATTTCATGTTCCAAGCGGTAGTCTACGACTGAAACGGCTGCTTGGTGGGTTGAGATCGAGTTTTTCTCAGCAGTTTCATAGATATTTAGCAATCGATGATAGATCTTTCGAGTCATTTCACGTGCAGAGGCGGATTGATATCCTTTCTCGTTTAGTTCGTGAATCACATTGATCAAGCCTCCAGCGTTAATGACAAAATCAGGCGCATAGAGGATCCCCCGTTTGTAAATGGCATCTGCATCCGAAGTTTTTTGTAGTTGGTTGTTGGCGGCACCTGCTACAGCGCGGCAGTTGAGCTCAGGGATGGTCTGTTCATTGAGGATACCTCCCATAGCATTGGGGGAGAAAATATCACATTCAGTAGAGATAATCTCTTGCGGGTCAACAATTTTAGCAGAGTAACGGTGAGCACACTCGGAGAGCTTGCTTTTGTCTTTGTCAGAAATGATCAAATTCGCTCCCTCCCAAAAGAGTAGTTCGATGAGACACCTGCCTACACTCCCGACCCCTTGGAGGGCGATTGTTTTGCCCTCTACGGATGGGTGGCCATCGAGTTGTTGACAAATCGATTTGATTCCCTGTAAGGTTCCCCAAGCCGTGTAATTGGAAGGGTTCCCACTTCCACGGAGATTGTGCACTCCACATGCATACTTGGTTTTCTGGATGATCACGTCAATATCGGCTGGAGTGCAGCCTAAATCTTCCGCGCACACATACTGTCCTTTTAGTGAGTTCACGGCTTCTGCAAAAGCGTGGAGAAGGGGCACGGTTTTATCTTTCTTAGGATCGGCGATGATCACACTTTTTGCGCCACCAAGACCTGCTTGACACATCCCCGCTTTGTAGGTCATCCCTTTTGAGAGTCTTAAAACATCTTCCAAGGCATCTTCAAACCTCTTGTAGGGGTAAATACGGGTTCCTCCGAGGCCAGGGCCTAACTTCGTATTGTGGATAGCAATAATCGCCTTGAGACCTGAATCGCGTTCAGTGAACTTGATGACCTGCTCGTAATCGTCAATAGGGATGAGTTCTCTTTGTAAATCCATAATTCCTTCCTTCTAATTTGCAGTAATACCCTTTTCTTCGGAGGGTTTGAGATATTTAAACCTTGCTCTAAAGATTCTTGAAAGAATCAAGAGAGTGCTCGTAGAATTTTGGAAGAGAGATGAGGCTTTCCAGCCGAGTACTGTAGAGCTGTTAAGTAACATAGAGAATGTACTTGTGACCATCGCTGAGAGATTCTCATAGCCAGACCACTCAAGCTTTTGATAAGCTTTCTCTTTTCTCTCTGCGGCTTCTTTACTTTTTTCCGCTGTTTCTTCCTTTATCCTCGCTTGTTCCTTAACCCTCTTGTTATATGATTCCCACAGATCGATAATGCACGAGGCAATAGAAAGGACACCTACCACTAGGGTCAATCCCCCTTTTATCACAGCAATTTTTCCTAGGCAGGGAGATAAGCAAATGATGCCCACTGAAACTAAAAAGCGAAACCCGCCAACTATATCCGCAGCTGTTCTGAAACTGTGTCTCAGAACACTCACTACGTAGGCAGCAGCATTATTCTCGTATTTTTCCCCTCGCAAGACTTCTGAGGTTTTTGTTATATCGACAATCGTTTTCGCGAGGAAAATGCTATCTCTGAGCGGCCTTAACAATCCATTTTTAAGGACGGCTGTGTCGAGTATACAACTTCCAAAAGCAATGGTTGTTTTTTTCGCGGTTTCTAACCAGTCACAAATATTGATTGTCGAATCGATCACCACATCGCCAACGATTTCATTAAGAATAAACGCTTGATCGAAGCAACTCTTCTCCTTTGGTGCCCCTGCTAAGTTAGTGATTGGTACGGTCGTCATAGATTATCTCCCCACTTAAATTTATTTTTTATTGACTTACTTTACCCTTAACAAGGGTTTCCATCTGGTGTCCATAGAGATGGGAGCCGACCATCCCCATGACGGAAAGAGCAGATAAAAGTAGAGTGGTAGTCGTGCCCTCATGACTCGCAACAAGCACGATAACGCTCCATGGTCCCGCAAAAGCAGTCGCTGTTGCACAAAGGCCTATGGCCAGAGTCGCAACGGTTGCAACTTTATGTAAAATGTCATAGAAACGCTCCGAGCGGCTTGCCTTAAAATAATTGCGCTGCTGATCATGAGACAATTTAACGAAGTTCTTAAGTGCGTCTTTACTAAGAAAAATCGATTCCGAATTATCCTCATTAGCCCCTTCGACAAAGGTGGGTTCCCACCCTTCCTCAGACTCTCCGAAATAATTAGACCCTTTGACAAAAATGAATTCGCACTTATCCTCAGCTCCTTCGACCTGGGTAATCCTCTTTTTGACTTCACAATAATTCGCACCTTCGGCTTCGCCAAAGATCATATAAGCTGAAAAGGTGAAAAGGCTAACGGATTT
>JANQSR010000068.1 GCA_028279205.1 Simkania sp. | reverse complement strand
ACAAGGGGAAGAAGAAGGGCGATCAGATTCATCCAGTAAGTTAGAGGGTTCAGAATAACCGCCTTCTAAAACTTTTTCAACAAAAGCCATAGTCCAGGGGGCTGGTTCGGTTTGGCTGCATGTCACCGCTTGGCTCAGAGGGGGTTTTTGATGATCCAGATTCCTTGCCATCGAGTAGGGACAAGGGGAAGAAGAAGGGCGATCAGATTCATCCAGTAAGTTAGAGGGTTCAGAATAACCGCCTTCTAAAACTTTCTCAACAAAGGCCATAGTCCAGGGGTCTGGTTCGGTTTGGCTGCATGTCACCGCTTGGCTCAGAGGGGGTTTTTGATGATCCAGATTCCTTGCCATCGAGTAGGGACAAGGGGAAGAGGAAGGGAGATCGGATTCATCCAGTAAGTTAGAGAGTTCAGAATAATCGTCTTCTAAAACTTTTTCAAGCATTAAGTTAGAGGGTTCAGAATAATCGCCTTCTAAAACTTTTTCAAGAAAAGCCTGGTCTTTATGCTCCATACGCATAGTCCAGGGGTCTGGTTCGGTTTGGCTGCATGTCACCGCTTGGCTCAGAGGGGGTTTTTGATGATTCGGATTTAAGGCACAAAATGTTGGTTCTGTATGATTCGCTATAAGTCTATCTTCGGACGCTCGCTCTTCACTAGAGATCGATTGACTACCATGTTCTCCAAACCATTTTGAGAAATCTATTTCTCTAGAGGTTCTTGTTTCTTTAGAGTCTTTATCTCCAATAGACTGAGAGGGTTTTGGTGTCTGACTGATTCCATGAGGTATAGTATTAATTTTATCCATAATAATTTAATTTTTTTTGATTAATGATGGATTATATTTTACAAGCTTTTTTATATAAAAACAATAAACTATTTTTTTTATAGAAAGATAACTGTTTGTATCCGTCCAGTTATGTAAAAGAGCTTGAAGGGTTCGGAGAGCTTAAGTCATTCATATTACTTTCTGTGATCAAAGAGATCGCCTCTTCGACAGAAAGGCAACTGTTGAGCTGGGATCTAATTTTAGCCGCTTTGATAGGGCGAAGAAACCAGCATCCGATCCGCTTGATATCGAGAATCGCTTTGCTTTTTGTTTTATAAAGGGGGATAAGGTTGATATGCTCAAGCAAATAATCGCGGACAAGTTCGTCCGTTATTTCCAGGGACGGCTCTCCATGATCTAACCTTCTAATCGATTCGGCAAGCCAGGGCTTGCCCATCGTTCCGCGCGAGGCTAAAACAGCATCGCACCCTGTTTGCTCAAAAAGATCCAACCCGTCCTGGGCTGTAAAAAGATCCCCATTCCCGATCACATGAATCTTTTTTGCTGCCTGTTTGGACTGACGGATGATTTCCCGGTCAGCTTTTCCCCTATATTTTTGCACACGAGTCCTCCCATGAATGGCAATCGCAGTTGCACCAGCAGCTTCTGCAATGCGGGTAATCTCTGGGGCATTCAATGAGTTGCTATCCCATCCAGCTCTAATCTTGAGAGTGACGGGAATGTTGACCGCTGCCACCATCTCTGCGATAATCTCCCCAATCAAAGCGGGGTTTTTTAAAAGGCCTGATCCGCTTCCATCTTTTGTCACACGATCAACAGGACACCCACAATTAAGATCAACGACATCAAATCCAAGATCTTCAATGATACGGGCAGTTGGCCCCGCTAGCTTGAGATTGCTTCCGCATAACTGGGCACCGATTGGACGCATTGTGTCCCGATAATCGAGCAGATGATACGTATTAGGCTCATGTCGGATGAGCCCATCCATTTTGACCATTTCGCAATACATAAGGCCAACGGGGAAAGAGGAGGCCATCTGACGAAAGGGGAAATCTGAACACCCCGCCAGCGGGGAGTAAAAAATATTTGAGGGAAGCGTGAGAGATTTGAACTGGATCGGTTTAACGTATCGCATATATGAGGAGCGTTAAAATAAGTTTTTCAAGCAACTGAAGAGCAATAAAACCAACGAGAGGGCTTAGGTCAATGACACCTCCGATCAGGGGGATAAAACGGCGAAAGAAGTTGAGGTAGGGGTCGGTATAATGGGAGATGAAAAGCATAAATCGAGACCCTGAGAATTTGGGAAACCAAGTGCCTATGACACGAGCCAAGAGCATGAGCGTGTAGGCGAAGAAAATGAGACGGATGAAAGAAAAAAGTTGTGGCATGCATGCATTCTACCACATTCCCTCATTAAAAAAAGGGATAAGAAGTTGGTTGTAATTGTCTATTTTGTCCTATAATCGCATTATGCGAACGATCGGGATTTATCAAGATGGAAATAAATTCAAGATGGCATCTATCAGTCGTCATCGATTGATAGAGCGGCTTGAGGAACCCACCCACTATTTAGAAGAGGAGTGGAAAGGGGTTCTCACCTCAGGAATCAGCGGAGATAAGATGTTGGTTCGTCATATCAATTCCCCCCTTAAAGAAAAACGTATTCTTGAAAAAACCCTTCCATTTCAACTTGAAGCCCTCATCCCCTTCTCATTTAATGAAGTTATCGCCGTTCCTATTCATCAGTTTGGAAAGAGAGGGAGTAAGACAACCTTCTTCTTGGTCTCCAAAGAGATTCTCGAAAAGCATATCGCATCTTTTCAAGTGGCAGATCCAGCTTGGGTTTCCTGCGTTCCAATGGCTCTTTGTCGATTTGCCCATTTTGTTGAAAAAGATAAGGGTGACTTGGTTGTTTTTTATGTGGGGGGCAAAACGAGTGAGCTCATCTCAATCGATCAGGGGATGGTTCGATACAATCTCTCTATTGGGATAGGGGCTGAGCAACTTGAGTCTGCCTACAGAGAGGATAAACCTGAAAAGCGAGATCTTAAGCTGTCTCACTCTGTACCTAAATTAACCCTTTCCTCCTTAGACCAAAGAGAGTATCCCTGCTTAAGCGATCTGCTCAGAGAGTTTCAAAGAGAAGTCGATCGCGCTTTTTGTTTTTTGAGCCACAAGCAAAAGCAATCGACCGCGCGTCCTCTCCTCTTTGCAGGAGAGACGGAAACCCTGTTTCAAATAGAAGATTGGATGAAAAGTTGGAGCACATTCTCTTATGAGGTTTTGTCTATTGAAGAAAAGCAGGGTTACGATCCAAAGACCATCAAGAGGTATGCCGTTCCTATTGGATTGGCCTTGGATGCTAGTTTTCGGGATAAAAGAAGCATCCAATTTAGACAGGGAAAATATATTTCCCCGAGTCTTTACAAAACCATCAAAACAAAAATGATAAAGGGGGTCTCTTTATGCTTGATCTCTGCCTTTGCTGTTTTTACGACTGGTTACGCTATATACAAGAAACAAGAGCGAGGTTTTTCAGATGAAATTGACCGTTTTGCCACGACCTTTCAAGAGAGAAGTGCAAAGCTCAAAAAGTTTGATCGCGCCTCGACAATAGAAGATAAAATTGAGATTTTGAACCGACAGTTCCAAAAGAGGGAAAAAGAGTCTTTTTACTTCTCCCCTCCCCCCCGTGTTGCAGATGTTTTGGCATTTTTAAGTGCGCACCCTAAACTCAATCGGCAAGAAGGGGGGAAAAAGATGGTCGTCAACCATCTACGCTATGAGCTTGTTGATTATCCCTCTATCCAAGAACCCTACCAATCCTATAGAATAGAGGTCACGATTGGGTTTACTTGCCCAGAAGCTGTGTGGGCCTCTGAGTTTCACGATGCCATCTCTGGGGATAAGGACTGGATAAATACACAAGAAACGGTTACATGGACACGTGAGCAAGATAGGTATACGCTTTCATTTGTTCTTAAGTAGGATTCAAGAGAAATTTTTCTCAAGGTTTCGAAATAGATACTGCGATCCCAAACTCATTTTCCAAAATCCCCTCTTCGTGATCGCCACTTTTGCTCTATCTCTGACCCCCCTTCTGTTTGCTTGTCTCACCATCGGCACCCTTTTTTCTGATTTAACACTCAAAAAGTCTCACTTTGAAAAGGTCAAACGGCAAGGAGAAAAACTTGTAAAAGCTGACGAAAATCGGAGCGAATTTCTGAAAACATATGGGCGCGCTGATCCAGATTATTTAAACTGCTTAAGCGAGAAACTTGTTTTCTTACAACCAGAGATCAAAACGTTAGAAACTATCTGTAACTCCCACTTTTTTCCAGTCATAAAGAACCGGTTAAGCCATCTAGTCGACGGGGCAAATCGACTCATGTTTGTTGAGAAAGATCAAAAGAGTTCTGAGCTCATCGAAGAGGTGCACTATACGCAAAAAAAGTTAGTCGAAGTTGATGCCAAAGATATCGAAAACATCTTGCTTTCCATCGAAAAACCTCCCATCTTAACAGAGACTTTTTCCCCGAAACGCCCACAATTCACAGTGCGCTCTTTTGAATTAAAACACCAATCTAAACTGGAGCGGGAGAGTTATCTGTTAGAGATGGAATTAATCAAAAGGACTCCTTTATGAAGTTTTCCCCCTTTCTGCTATTTTTGTGCATCCCTTTTGTGGGGTGCATGCCACGTCATCAAAATGCTTCGCTCACGAGCATCCAGATTCTCGACCGAAACGGCTTCAAACAGACAATCACTTCTCCTGATCGTCTCAAAATGCACCAAAGAATCGATTTCTCAAGGCCTCAACCCTACACTAAAGTGGTCAGGATCTATTCATGCGATAAAGATGGGAAGACTCCCTCCCGTCTGACAACGTACCATCACAACGGGGGGATATGGGAGTATCTCGAAGTGGTCAATGGGAGAGCAAACGGAATATACCGGGAGTGGCACCCCAATGGGAACCTCCACCTACAACTCACCGTGATCGAAGGGGTAGGAGAGTTATCGAATGAGGCTCAGATGAGCTGGGTCTTTGATGGAACTTGCCTCGTGTGGGATGAGCAGGGGAATTTGGAAGCGAAGTTTAATTATGAAAAAGGGCTGATGCAGGGAGTCGCCCTTTACTATTTTCCGAGCGGACAATTAGAGCAGCAGATCTCTTATGAAAAAGGGGAGATTGATGGTGACTCCCTTATCTATAACCTAGAGGGCAAGCTCATCGGGCAAAAAAGATTCGTTAGGGGGAAGCAACAAGGCGTTGCCACGTTCAAAGGGGATTTGAATTGCCCCCCTTACACAGAGCTTTACCAAGAGGGGATCCTCGTTGAAGGTTCTTACTACGACTTTTCGGGACAGATTGCCTCACAGATTGAAGGGGGTTTTGGGCAAAAGGCTATTTTTCTAGAGGGTCATCTTCACAAACTTGAGGAGTATCGCTCTGGGATCTTAGAAGGGGAGGTAAAAATCTTTGACAAGCGGGGCCTTGTTACCAATACCTTCTTCTTAAAAGAGGGGAAAAAACAGGGAGAAGAGTGGGTCTATTACCCCTCTTTGGACAAAAAGGCAAAGCTTTGTCTCAACTGGGTCGATGATAAGATCCACGGCCTTTCTAGGACGTGGTTTTCAAATGGAAAGCTCGAAAGTGAACGAGAGATGTACGAGAATCAAAAACATGGGGTCGCATCAGCCTGGTATGTGGATGGGACGCTCCGTCTTGTGGAAGAGTATTGCAAAGATCAACTTGTTTCTGGGAAATACTTTCAAAGAGAAAGTTCTGAGCCTATCTCTTGCGTTGAAAAAGGGAAAGGGATGGTAACGCTTTACGATTCAGGGGGGCTTTTCTTGAGGAAGATCTGTTATGAAAACGGGCATCCAATAGTCGAAAATCTTTGAAAAAAGACAGCAATTCCCTGTAATGCTCCCCATTTAGCAAGGTCTTTTTTACGGAGAATCGATGTTGTATTTTGAGGGTTCCTTCAGCGCATCGTTCATTTTTCCCGGTCCCCCCG
>JANQSR010000067.1 GCA_028279205.1 Simkania sp. | reverse complement strand
ACAAAATCTGCCTACCGAAAAAAGATCTTCTACCATTACTTTGAGAAAGAACAGTTGAAAGAGTTCCCCTACAATCTAGTCGAGCACGGAGTGAGCGCGAAACGGCTCAACCCCGATTGGTGGCTTGTTCTGATGGACACCACTCTGGCCACCCCTTTGACCTCTTCAAACGGCTATTTCAAAAAGAAAACCGAAATGTTTCTCGAAAAGCTTTTAGAGGAGATCCCTTCAAATGAAAACATTCTTATCGTCAACCACTTCCCCTTTTCCCAAAATGAGGAACCCAAAAAGCGGCTCTTGAGAGGGGATGCTCTACGAAAAAGCATCGAGCGACACCCTAATATCCAACTCTACCTACACGGCCACACACATAAACAGTCTATTGCGGACTGTAGAGAAAAAGGGTTGCCCATTATTTTAGACAGTGGTTCAACAGCCCACAGGTGCGGTTCCTGTCACTTCCTTCAGTTGGGACCTGTTACATGTGATCTGGCTGTTTTTAGGTGGAAAGAAGGGCAATGGTCACAAACTGAAAAGCACGCATTCAAAGATCTTTCCCGATGAATCTCCTTATCTCAAAAATCAACCCTTGCAACCAAGCACAGATCTCGATTATCAACACAAAAGATACTATTTTCAACTATCTGGATACCAAACCAAAGTTCTTCTTGTGATAGATTCCCTTCCCCCAAAAGTAAAAAAAAATGTTAAGCTGTGGCTAAGCCCCCCTTTTGATACAAAGACAATCCAAGAGGTAGAAAACCTACTGCATCACGATTCAAAATCCTTATGTGACCGTTTCTCTCACCCCATCTCTTTTGGGACTGGTGGGATGCGAGGCCTGATGGGAGTCGGAACGAATCGGATCAATTGTTACACCATCCGAGCGGCAACCCATGGACTTGCCTCCTATATTCTCAAAGAGAGCCCTATGAATACCCCCCATCATGTCTTCATCGGATATGATTGCAGGCGCAACTCTAGAGAGTTTGCCGAAAATAGTGCGCGCGTTTTTGCCGCCAATGGGATCAGGGTCTACCTTACCGAAGAGCCCTGCCCAACACCTTATGTCTCTTTTGGATGTCGCCATCTAAACTGCATCGCTGCTGTGATGATCACAGCTTCGCACAATCCAAAGGATTACAATGGATATAAGGTCTATTGGAAAGATGGGGCTCAGATTGTTCCCCCTCAAGATAGTGGCATCATCCGAGAAGTTGAAAAAATCGAGGGTCAAAAAGGGATCAAAATCGCCCCTTTTGACCACCCTTTTATTCAAATGGTCGATCAAGAAGTGAAAGAGTCTTACTATAGGACACTGATGAAATTGGAAAATTACCCAGAGGAAAACAGGAAATTTGGGCAAAATCTCCATCTCGTTTATTCAAACCTGCACGGCGCAGGAATCACTTTTATCCCTGAAGCGCTTAGAAGATGGGGATTTAAGAATCTCTCGCTTATCGAAAAGCAAGTCCCTCTCGACGGAGACTTTCCCTTTGCCCCTTCCCCAAATCCTGAGCAAGCAGAAGCTTTGCAGATGGGATCAGATCTGCTCAAAAAAGAGCGAGCAGATCTTTTTATCGCAACCGACCCAGATGCCGATCGTGTGGGTGTTGTGGCCTACCACCAAGGTAAAGCTGTTATCTTAAGTGGCAATCAAATCGCCGCTATTTGCGTTTTCTACCTTTGTCACACACTGAATAAACTGGGAAAAATGCCCTCAAAGGGAGCCGTGGTTACGACGATTGTCACGACAGATCTCGTTGAACGGATTGCATCAGCTTTCAATGTAGAGTGCGTTCGTGTGCTGACTGGGTTTAAGTACATTGGAGAAAAGATCCGTCAATGGGAAGATGGCCACCTCGATTTCCTCTTCGGAGCTGAAGAATCTTTGGGATTCTTATACGGAAAACAGACGCGGGACAAAGATTCTATTAGCGCGAGCTGCCTCCTATCCGAGATCGCTTTGCAACAGAAATTACAAGGAAAAACAGTTGTCGACTTGCTCCATACCATCTATGCCCAATTTGGGCTTTTTCATGAAAAGCAGCTCTCTATTCCTTTTGGAAGTAGTCTTGCGGAGTCTGAGAAAATGAGGGCGCACATCGAAAAGCTACGTGATCATCCCCCTACTGCGATCGGAGACAAAAAAGTGGTCGGCGTAGAGGATTATAAAACGGGTCTTACAATCTACTCTTTTTCAAAAAAGAAGCAACCGATACCCCTTCCAAAAGCTGACGTTCTTACCTTCCTATTAGAAGATAAGAGCAAATTGATCGTCCGCCCTTCGGGCACAGAACCAAAGGTTAAAATCTACGGCATGACACATCAAAATCTCAAGGGAAGGGAGGCTGATGCGGGTCTAAAAAGGTGCGATCTTTACTTAAAAGAGCTTTTGGAAAGGTTCAGAGAAGACCATTTTGTGTAAACATAAGGAGCTTTAAGGAATGAGAAATTTCTTTTTTATCTTCTGTTTCTTAGGAACAGTTTGGACAGCCTATTTTTTTGCTGGTGTTGAAGAAGAGGATGAGTCTGATAAAGTCAAACGTGAATTGACAAAGCACATTCACAAGGTACTAAAAGATTACGAGATTGGAAAAATTAAGAGTGACGAGGTGACGATTGAAGAGGCCAGAGATTTTGTAAGGGAGTATGAGGAGCGGCAAAAGAGCATTCGACGGCTATACGAAAAAATAAAAGGAGTCTAATCTTTTTTTTCTGGGTACTTGATACGCAGGTGACGAGCAACAGCTAACGTCTTTACAATCGTATTTTTGATGGTCTCAAACTCTTTAAAATTGAGCTCGCAATGTCTAAACTGGCCATCTCTAAGTTTTTCCCCAATCAACCGTTCAACAAGCTGAGCAAGCGATTCTTCACTCACCGTCTCAAGAGAACGGGAGGCCGCTTCCACTGTGTCGGCCATCATAATAATCGCCGATTCTTTGCTCGTAGGATCAGGACCTGGATAACGGAACTGATTCTCATCTACCCCCTCCTTATCCCCTCCCGCCTGATCAAGCTGTTTGGTGTAAAAATAGTAGACGAGGGTATGTCCATGATGCTCTTTAATGATATCAATAAAACTTTGAGGCAGTCTGTGTTTGCGAGCCAAAGCCTCCCCCTCTTTGACATGATCAATAATCACTTGAGCCGATTCTAATGGGGTCAAAAGTTGATGAATATTAAAACCTCCCATCTGATTTTCGGTAAAATAGTGTGGGTTAAACAGTTTGCCAATATCGTGGTATAGGGTAGAAACACGACAAAAAAAGCCGTTCGCACCAACCGCTTGTGCAGCAGCCTCTGCAAGGCTACCCACAACGAGACAGTGTTGGTAAGTTCCAGGAGCTTCGAGGCTGAGCCGTCTCAAAAGCTCATTGTTCGGATCCATATATTCCATGAGCGTAATATCGGTCATGATCGCGAAGATCGACTCAAAAATTGGCAGAAAACTGATGATGAGAATGGAGGTTAATAGAAGGTAAGCAGCAGCTATTGATGAATCAATCAAGGTGCTAATCCCCCAAAACTTATCTGAAGTCAAGTTGTAGGCAAAGAAAATCAAAACGGAAGCGATCCAAACCTTAGTACAGATACCGAATACCTCTTTCCTCTTGCGCAATGTTTTACAGCTTAAAACAGCAACAATCCCGGCGGTAAAATTTGAGACGAGAAAACGGTTGGTATCCTCGACGAGAAAAAGACCCAAAACAACTGTCAAAACAAAAACGGAAAAAAAAGCGAGCTCATTACTTAGTAAGATCGCGATTAAAATAGCCGCAAAAGGAACATAAAGCGGATAACGGATCGCCTCAAAAAGATCTGTATAATGTGGGAGGAAAAAATCTACCATTTTTGATAGAAACAGGGTGAGAATGATAATGGTCGCATACAAAGAGAGCTTTTGCGCCGATTGTAAGATCTGTTTGTGATGCATGCGGAGGTAGAGCCACCCCAGAAAAAGGATGATGATCGCAAAGATAATGCCACTGAGTAGAGAGAGCGGACGGCTCAAATCTTCCTGCTTTGAAACCACCTCTTGCATTGATTTGTGCAGAGTGACGGAGGCGGTTAAGCCATTTTTCCCTTCATTTTTCCCCATTCCCCCAAAAAAACCATTCCGACTAACCCGATAAGAAGAGTCTTGTTCAAGAGGATAGGGAATTTTACGAAAATAATCGATGATATAAGCAACGAGTAGAGGTTGATTCCTTCTCTTCACCGCTTGGTTTTTTACGCTTTCCCAAAAATTTTCTGGAAAAATAGCAAAGATTCCATCAAAAGAGGCGGGGAGAGGAGCATAGATCGATTTCGGGATCGTCACCAATTTAAGCTGTCGCAAGGTGGATGGATCGGCAAATCGAGCATCACGCAGTACAGAGAAAAGCATCTCTTCGATCTGATTGATCTCTTCAAAAGTTGTCGAGGGGAAAAAAAGGCGCCATTTACGATCTTGAGCAAGCTTTTGGCTTATCTCAGACCGCTTTGTTTTGATTGCTTCTAAATTTAGTTGATAGATGATCCCGATTTCCTCGGCTAGAGGTAAGATCCCTTTGCATTCTCCTTCAAAGAGCTCCGATTGAGCCTGACTGCCCTTTTCACTCTCTCCAAGATCAGTCTCTATAACGGCAAAATGAACCCCCCGCAGATAGATAAAAAATGCAAGTGCCAACAAGAGGAAGAGAGCAACTAGAAGTCTTAGACTTAGGGACTTTATTTTAAATATTCCAGTCATCAAAGATCGCGTGTTTTGAGAGAAGTGACCCCAAATAGACTTGATATCCATTCTGTCGCTTTTACACATTTTTTGGATAGGTTTTTTCTCTTAGGCGATCGACTAAAAGAGAGATCCGAGCTATTTAGAGGGAAAGAGTTCTCAATCCCCTTTTTGTTTAGAAAACTGGAATCGAGGAGCTGTAATGCTCCCCATTTAGCAAGGTCTTTTTTACGGAGAATCGATGTTGTATTTTGAGGGTTCCTTCAGCGCATCGTTCATTTTTCCCGGTCCCCCCG
>JANQSR010000028.1 GCA_028279205.1 Simkania sp. | reverse complement strand
TCATTTGGATACATTTGTTCGTCGGTTCCTTTCAACCCTTATGAGTCAAATCTGTCAGCAGATCAAAAAAGAGATGGAAAAAGCGCACGAGGAGGCTCGCAAACTCAAGCGTTCCGAAGAGGGGGAATGACCCATTGTTGAGATCTATTCTCTACTTACGCTACTATAAGGTGCATGAAATGCCTTTTGAAAAATTGTTTTACCGTCGAGTCTGAAAAGGTCGAAAGGCTCGATAAGTTTCTTGTGACCCGGTTTCCTTCCTACTCTCGTACCTATTTTCAATATTTGATTGATGCGGAGGCGGTTTGTGTCAACGGGGCTGTCACTAAAAAGAGAATGAGTCCGAAAATCGGAGATAGGATTGAGGTGAAGTTTCTTCCTTTAGAGGAGGTCAATCTCATCCCCGAATCAATCCCGCTCGATGTGCTGTTTGAAGATGAGCATCTCCTCTGCGTAAATAAGCCTGCTGGCATGGTCGTTCATCCCTCTCCAGGGCATCCCAAGGGAACGTTTGTCCACGCGATTCTTCATCACTGCCAGGGAAATTTGTTGCCTGGGAAAGAGCATCGGCCTGGTATTGTGCACCGTTTGGATAGGGAGACATCTGGGGTGCTTATCGCGGCAAAATCTTCCGATGCTTACCAAAAGCTTATCAACCAGTTTAAAAACCGTGAGATTGAAAAAGAGTATATGACCATCACTGTTGGTCACCCGAATGCTTGCAAAATCGATGGCCCCATTGGGAGAAACCCCTCTTGCCGCAAACAGATGACAGTTTTAAAGAGTGGAAAAGAGGCGATGACGATCATTGAGCCCTTAAAGCGGGGAAACCATTTTTCTTTGATTTCTGCCTCCTTGTTGACGGGTCGCACGCATCAGATAAGAGTGCATCTAAAGCACAACCAAACTCCGATTTTGGGCGACTCTACCTATGGAATCGATAAAATCAACAAGAAATTCGGCGTGAAACGGCAATTGCTCCATGCCTATCGGATCAAACTCTCTCATCCCATAAAAGATCAAAATCTAAACTTTGTAGCCCCCCTTCCCCATGACATGCAGAAGATCATGCGGAATTTCTTTTCTAGCCCCTAACTGGGCGTAAAAGAATGATTGAGACGTGAGCCTTTCAACATTTTAATCTTCAATCAGATTCATTTGCGCTTAGCTCCTACCCATACCTCTCTTGCTTTTTCTGCCACGTTTTGGTGATTTTTGGATCCTCTTTTTTATCTTTTCAATATGGGACTGTTTCGATCTAAGAGAAACGGATGTGATTGAGTATTGTTTTTGAAAGAGCAGTCCAAAAAATGAAATCTATCTAAAAAATCATCTAATTAGACCCATTTGACACCCTTTTTTGTGTTGTTTTACTGTTGTGATCCAGCGGATTTCTACCTCAAGACACACCGCTCCCTCAGGTCAGCTGAAGATTTGGAGGGGCTATCATGCAAATTCTTTTGAGGTTAAACCAGATTGCTCCCATAAATGCCGCAAATTGGTTTTTAGCTATTCCTCTGTAACGCACTCTCCGCTCTCAATATCGTCCCAAATCTCTGGCCAATTGCCATGTGTGTGTCTGGAAAGAGCTGTTTCTAGCACATAGCCCTCCCAACTTCCCGTATCCTTTATGACATAGACAGTCCAAAAATTGTTTTTTGGGGCAATCAATCTTTGAGTTCCTTTTAGATCACAAAAATTCTCCGTAATTTGAATGATCTGTTCTCTTTCAAATTTTCTAATCGGTTGATCACAATCAGATTTCGGAAGTTCGTAATAATGAGGAGAAGTAGGAACATGAGTCAAAGTCGCCCCCGAACGAGCGATAAGAGCCTCGGCTATGGCCCACACAGCTGGATCAAGTTTATCTCGAGCTGAGTTGTAGATAGTAATCCATTGGAGAGGGGTTTCGATGGTAATGCCACCTGTGTCACCTCCGATCCAAAACTTAAAAAATTTTTTGCTTTCGCGAAATCTGCGTGGCATTTTTTCAGGATTAGCTTGAAAACTAACAACATTCATTTCAATATTAGCTGGAGTAAACATCAAATTTGCCAAGTCAAAAATTTCTTTTGATAGTTCTTTTATCTTCTCGTTTAACTTGAAAATTAAGAGAAAATCGTTATCTGGATCTTTAAGATATAAATCAAAAGATTTTTTTATTGTGCGAATATTTAAATTTAAACCATTATCGAGTGGTGCATTGCCAAGAGATCTCCGAAAGTGCAGCATCTGTTTTAAAAATTCTCTAGTTGTCCTTTCATTGTTGAAAAATGTACTTTTTTTGGTCTTTCTATGTGCTTTTTCGAATGCAATGAATGTGTTGATCGCTCTTTTCGCCTTCGACGATTCTGCCATACGCGTGTTATCGATGGAGATAAAAGAGACTATTTTCAATAAAATCTCATTGGGCATCCGTTGAATAAATCCCAAATCAACCCGATCTTTCAATGTTGTCTTCCAAATCTCTGGCAAATCTCCATGTCTATGCATGAAAGAAGCTGTCTTTAGCACATAGCCTTCCCAACTTCCGATCTCCTTTATCATATAGGTACTCCAGAAGTCTTCTCGGACAATCAATCTTTGAGTCCCTTTTGCATGCCTTTTTAGATCATGGGAACTTTCCCCAATTTGGATGACTTGCTCTCTTCCAAATTTTCTCATCGGTTGATCACGATCCGATTTCGGAAGTTCGTAATAATGACCATAATTCGAAAAATCAACCAAAGTAGCCTTCGAACGAGCGATAAAAGCTTCGGCTATGGCTCACACAGCTGGATCAAATTTATCTCCGGCTTTGTTGTAGATATTAATCTGTTGAAGAGGGGTTTCGATAATCATCTTACCTTCGGGCCCTCCGATCAAGAATTTAAAAAATCTTTCACCTTCGGAAGGTCTGTGTGGCATTTTCCTAGGATCAGTTTCAAAACTAACCACTTCCATCTCAATATTAGCTGGAGCGAATACCAGATTTGCTTGATCGAAAATTTCTTTTGATATTTCTCCTATCCTTTCGTTTAATCTGAAAAGAGCAAGGAAATCGTTATCTGGATCTTCAAGATAGGAATTAAAAACCTCTTTTACTGTTTCAATATTTAAATTTAAACCGTTGTCGAAGGGCGCCTCGCCAAGAGATCTTCGATGGTGTAGCATCGCTTTAAGAAACGCCTTGGTTGTTTTTTCATCGGTCAAAAATTTACCTTTTTGGCTCTCTCCATGCTCCTTTCGGAGTGCAATGAACCTGTTGATCGCTTTTTTCGTCTTGACGCATCCCGACGCATCTGTGTTATCGACGGGGATAGAAAGAACTGTTGAGAGATCTACTCTCTCTTCACAATTTTGGGTGTCACCATATCTATCGGGGGCGATTGGACATTCTTGAGGGGTTACTTCACAAATGGAGTTTGGAGCAACAAAATTTGGATTGTTTTCTACGCTTTTAGTCATAATTATTTAAATTTATTTTGACTGTGTTGAAAAAATTGAAAATTTCACTTTGCAGTAGGGTTTAAACAAAGGTTTTGAGGCTTTCCTCAGCTGTAATCTACCCTATTGGCTTTGATGTAAAATGAAATTTTTAATTTTTTTGGGTATAAGAGCTAAACGAACGCTCCCCCGAGACGTACGCGTTCAAAGGGGGGGTAGGAGCTGTCTAGATCGATGCTCTTTCAGTGAATTGCCTAAGAAAAGAGAGTGATAGCCCAGACATTTTTGATTGCAACCGATGAAAGTGCCATTGATTTTTTCACAGACCATTGGTAAAATGTTTGACATGTTGACACTCAGGCTAGATGGTCTGAGTTCAAAACTCTAGAAGACTTCGCCTTTAGGCGGGGGAGTAGTCAGATGCACCATCACTTATTATTGTATGTTGAGGTTTGCTTTTAAGCTAGGGCTTCTCTAATTTCCATTCTGAATTAAGCGCAAGGATCGAACCATGAAAGAATTTGTTGAATACATTATCAAAAACCTCGTTGACAACCCGGAGGATGTTCAAATTAATGAGATCACCGGCAAGCACACCTTGATCATGGAACTGAGTGTTAGAAAAGAGGATATCGGCAAAGTTATTGGGAAAAAGGGGAAGACCATCGGTGCGATTCGAACTCTTTTGATGTCGGTAGCAAGTCGCAACGGAATCCGGGTTAGTCTGGAGATTCTCGAAGTCGGAACGTCGGTTGAGGCCTAAGCCTTTTTCCGTTTGAGAAATAGAAGATAAGAGCAGGTTGGTACCAAAAAAATTGGAAGGGGGGGGTTGTGTTCACAAGACCCGCCCATTTTTAGAGGCTCAACAAGTCCTGTTTCTTTGCTACCCCCCTATGAACGATTCGAAAATGGCCTGTTTTGTCAAAAACCGTTGCTTAAAGTCCATCTTTTTCGTAAGATCATCGAAGTTGTACCAGGCGTAGGTGAGTTTGGCTATCGACATTTTGCTAATCTCCTCGACCCTCACCTCTTTTTCAACAATTTTCTTCTCTTCCATGCGCGCATTAAGTGCTCTGATGAGCTGCGCCGATTTTAATTCTTTGATCGTCGATCCGTAGGCATTAAACGCCCACTTAAGCTCAGCATCAGAGAGGCTCTCTATTTGTTCTTTGCTTGTTGGCTCTTTGAAAAGAGCAAGCTCTTTTACGCGATTTTCAAATGGTTTGAGTGCAAGATGGGGGATCTCATTGCCACGATGAAAAAGCACGACTACCTCAACATTTTGTAGGTTGTCTACATCGAGAGGGGTAATCGGCATTTTTACAATGCCTTCTAACTCTGGATCATTTTGAATAAGCCGCTCAACAATCACTTCAGCCACTTCCGCTTTGATGGCATATCTTGGGTCACAGTCGTTCTCTATCCGTTTATCAAAATTTTCAAGAGCTGCTATAACCTCTTCTCTTGATAGTTTGGGCGGTCGAGGCGGAAATATTTCTCGAAAAATGCAAGAGATAATCATCCTGCTAAAGAGCATTTTCAGAAAAAATTTAGCCAAAGCCTCTTTTGTGACTATGACGGTTACCCTTCCTAGAAGCAGTTTCGCGCAAGGTGGATAATAGAAAGCTGCTATCAAGCACACCCCAAGTGTTAACGCAAGCAGTGCCACTTTTTTGATCTCGGCCTCTTCTATTGTCGCTTTAGGATAGAGGATTCTTTGGATAGAAGTAGAAGTTAGCCCGAAAAAGGATCCCAGAACGATTTTTCGAGCAAATGTGAGATGGGTGATATGCCTTCCAGCAAGCACGCCGCTCACCATACCGAGAGTTGCTTGAAAAGCCATCTCCATTGGGAAAGATTGATGCATTCTCAAAGAGATATTTTTCATCATGATCTAAATTTTGGCATAAGCGAAGCCTTCAGATAACACAACAGAAGGAAAGGGGCAGCTCCCTTTTAGCAAAAGGGTGGATACTTGATCAAGAAAAATCGCTTTTTTTTGCTGCTTCTTACAGCAGTTTGGTGGTAGGTTTTAGAGTGCGATCTTTTGAAAAGGAGTGAAGGGAAGCATCTGATCAGATAGGATTTTAAGCTGCTTTAAGGTTGCATTGTCGGTCTGCTTGGGCGCGCTTTTCTTTAACATTTTTCCATACTTTTTTAAGAACCGATCGTAGGAAGATTCGGTTCCATCTGAAAGCTGCGAGTACCAAAAATATTGTTGAAGAATCCAAAGACGGGTGCTCAGTTGAGGTTGAAACGCGCTTAGGATGGGAAACTTCTTAACTGCCCGTCTTAAAATTTCCTCCTTAGAGTGCTGCTTTTTCCATTCCTTTTTAAGAAAGAGAAGCAGAGGGGACTCATCGTCGAAGTGAATCCAGCGACACACCATCTCGTTTTGCAAAGCCCAAATCTCGCTCTTTTTTCGTGTGGTAAGCCAAAAGGCTTTGTTCTCTTTTTCGTGAAAAGGGAGCTCTCCCACCTTTTTGAAAAAGAGGAAGGTGCGACGTAAAATGTTTTGAAACGTTTGATGAGGCTTATCTAAAATGATATTCCCAAGCTCTTTTTCAAGAAGGAGGAGCACATCTTTGGAAATAGTCTCTAGAAGCGGCTCCTTTTCACTCAGCTTTTTCCAAATGAGTAGTTCAAAATTTTCAAAGAGAGATCTGTTTAAATTGGGAAGAGAGCAGGCGATATGGTAGGCATCGATCACCCGCTTTTCTAAACTTTGCAATTCGCAAGCAGCCTCATTTTTCTGCATAAGATGGATCTCTGCGTGGATAAAGACATAAAGGGCTGAATCCATAGAGGGCTCAGATGTTTTGCCTGAAAGAATCTCTTGAACCCGTTTGCGTAAGAGGTCATTTGCCATCTTTTTGGGAACATTTTTAGCGATCGGGTAGAGAGAAAGAATGAGTTGCACGATCTGTTGGTAGTGGATATCGAGGGAGAGTTTTTGACTCTTTTTGTGGTGTTGGATGTGTATATCAATGAACGTTTCAACCTCCTTTATTTCAAGAGCATTCAGCTTTTTGTTAAAAAGAGCAGGAAAGCAGATCTTATTTGCAAGGAGAGCAGAAAGCGCAGCACTTAGCCGGTTTTTTTCAATGAGCAAGTGAACCTTCTCGAAGAGTTTTAAATGGTTTAATATCTCTTTTTTCAAGGCTCTCAGAGCGATGCAAGGGTTTTCACTGCATGTTTCTAGCACCGTTTTGACGATCAGTTTATCGAGTTTATCATGCTCTTCATAGGGGCTTTTGGCCGCAAAATTAGAGAGGTTGCGCAACATATTTTTCTGAACAGCCCAAACCATCTTGGTGAGTTGGTCAAGATCGGGACACCTTCCTTCAAGTGTTGCAAAATATTCACTGATTTTAACTGCAATTTCGTGAGCTAAGTGGTAGGGAGGCAGACCGAGTGATGGGGGAAGGTGGAGCGCTTTTTTAAGATTTTCCCGAACCATGAAAGAAAGATCCAGCTTGCCCTCTTTGTTAAACCCTCCTTGATCGGTTTGAATCTTTTCGTAATAATGGGTGACCTTGTTCCAAACCTTTTTAAGGATGACGCGATCTAAACGGCAGCTGGGGAACTTTTTCTTTAATTCTGGTAAAATTTTTGCCAAGAGATCGGCTTCAATTTTGCTCGACCATTTTTTTGCTGTTTTGCACTGCTGAATCTCCTTTTTAACCTTGCCCGCTAGAAAAAGGCTTAGCTTGGAAAAAGGATCGTAAAAATCTTCGACCTCGCCGATGGGGTAGAAAGGGGTCTGAGACTTAAGTCCATCTGGTCGAAAAAAAGAGATGGCGTGTGGGGCAGAGAAGATCTCATCGTCTGAAAAAGATGCTTGGGAAGAGGGAAACTTTGACACTTTGATCCATTTGTAACTAGACACCTGTTTCTTGCTATGACAAGTTTAATTTTTTTTGTCCAAGGTTTTTCTTATGATCATATGGGAGGTGGGCTTTTAAAAAGGGTCGATTTGCCGTGGGTTTTTAAGTAGCTATCAGGAGCCACTTGACCCCGATTGAGTGCCTCTTGCCAGCTCTCCGCTTCTGGGACAAACTCTTCTAAGTATTCGGCTAATTTCTCGCTGTTTAGGGGATCTGAAGGTAAAAAATTTTGCAAAATGAGTGTGTTTGTCTTTTCAATGTAGGCTAAAACTCCGAGGGAATTGGGAGTTGCATTGACTCTTAAACACTCTCTTAAAACATCTTCTCGGAAACGACCAGGCGGAATCTCTCCGATAAAGGCTCCGATGAGCAGCCCATCTCTCTCTTTTGCCATCTCCATGTGAACGGAGAGCTTTCCGTTAAAGAGGATTTGGCAGGCGTTATTTTTATCAACATGGAGGGGAATTTGGAGGGTCTCTCCGAGGTCCCACAAAAGCTCTTCAAATCGATCCATCCTTTACTCTTCTTCCTCCTCTTCTGCCTCTTCTTCTAAATCGTTTAGAGTTTCCATGATTGTCAGCATCAGATCCTGTCTGTGCCGCTCCGATTTGAAGAGTTTGGGAGAGATGTGACGTAGAGCGTCCCGGTACTGGGTGAAGATAATAATTTGAGCTGCAACCTCTTCGGAGACTCCCAAGACAGATGAGAGTTTGAGAATTTTATCTGGAGAAGGGTACCTTTCTTGAACAAGCTTCATGAGTAGACGCGCAAGCGCTTCAAAATCGATATGGCTTGGCATCATGAGATCAGAGCGGTCGAATTGACCTTTGATCATATTCATCCGAGCAAAGAAAAAGCGAAAAACCCCCAAAATAGATTGCATGGTGCGCGCTTCTGTTAAAATGCGGTGAAGCTCAGCTTTGGAAATAGAGGAGCCTTTCGCTCTTAAGTCGGTTCCCATAGAGTGGAGAATGAAATCAATGATGTTTTTCATATCTGAAAACTTGAACTTCTCTGTGAGCTCATCAAAAATCTGGTGGGGGGAGCGAGGGGTGAAGATCAGATCTCTGTATAGCTCACGTAAGGCGGTAGGGCTTCCGAGTCCCATCTTGGAAAAAGTACGCACATACTCAGCGATGTTGCGCCCCGCACGGATCTCTTTTCCGTAAGTGGCGTTGAACTGCTCTTTGGCTTGGGCGAGTCGACTTTGCATCTCTTTATCTTTGGAGGAGATCTCAACCAGAAAGTCGATCGCCTCGTCGGCTAGTGACCTGTCGGTATAAAACTCTTCTAATTTGCGCAAAATTGTGTCGGCATCATCATCTTTTGTAATGCGCCCTGAAAGAAGCATTAAGGTTTTGGCTTGGAGTTCGGGGTTCTGTTTTTGATAATTTTGCGCGACTTGCTCGACGACACTCGCTTTCAACCCCGCCTCTTTTTCTCCCTTTTGCACCTCCCCTTTTTGGTGCGCGGGCGAGCGAAGGCGCTCTTCGAGTTTCTCAAATTTTTTGCGCATTCTAGTTGGGCTGAAAAGCGCTTGATCAGCCCAAGTGTCAAAAGCAACTGTCGAATCGACCTGGCTTGCGACCATTTTGCCCATCGCTTGCTTTGCGTGCGCCTTTTGAGCTCTATGGATGCTCGCGTCAATTGAGACCCCACGTACTGGGCTTATGTCATCTTTGGCCATTTTTTATATCCTATTCTTATTCTCATCATAACCTAGAAAGATATGAGTGTTCAAGGTGGATTGACTATACCCAAAAAAATTGGAAATTTCATTTTACTGCAAAACCAATAGGGTGGATTACAGCTGAGGAAAGCCTCAATACTTTTGTTTGAATCCTAATGTAAAGTGAAACTTTCAAT
>JANQSR010000014.1 GCA_028279205.1 Simkania sp. | reverse complement strand
GAGATTCCAGATCCAATCTCGGGGCGTAAGGCTTCTCAGGCGGTGCTCACGGGGCTTGCTGATAAGCTCCCCTTTTTGTATGGCGGTTCTGCCGATTTGTCAGGTTCGGATTGTACCATGATGAAGCAGTTTCCACTGATTGCTCCAAACCGTTTTGGAGGGCGCAACATCAAGTATGGCGTTCGAGAGTTTGGCATGGCGACGATCTCTTCTGGTCTGTTCCTAACTGGAATGTTTTTGCCCTTTTTAGGAACTTTCCTCACCTTTTCCGATTACATGCGCAATGCCATTCGCTTGGCCTCCCTTTCTGGGTATCACGTGATCTATCAGATGACACATGACTCAATCTTTATCGGGGAAGATGGCCCTACTCATCAGCCAGTTGAGCATTTGGCGGCTCTGCGTGCCATGCCGAATCTGCACGTGCTCCGTCCTGCCGATGTGCATGAGATACGAGGAGCGTGGCTTGCGATGCTTCATTATAAATCTCCTTCGATGATCGTTTTGTCCCGTCAAAATTTGCCCACTCTTAAAGAGACGGCTGTTCCCTTCAAAGAGGGGGTGGGTCGCGGGGCTTATCTGATTAAAAAAGCGAAAGGTGTTCCCGATTTTACACTCTTTGCAACTGGCTCGGAACTCTCGTTGGCCGTTGATGTAGCAAAAGCTTTAGAAGAGAAGGGGAAAAGGGTTCAAGTCGTCTCAATGCCCTGTTTTGAAATTTTTGAGAAACAGGAAGAGAGCTACAAAGAGAGGATTGTCGGTGGAAATCTTGGAAAAAGGGTCTCCATCGAAGCGGGTGTGAGCCAGGGGTGGCATCGCTACATCGGAAGGGGTGGAACAGCCATTTGTGTAGATAGCTTTGGTCTTTCAGCCCCAATCGGAGATATTGCTCATGAATTTGGATTCACAGTCGATGCCATTCTCAGTCGAATCCTCGATGAAAAATAGTCGGTTTCTCAAAGCGGTGCGCTGCCAAAACCATGGGGAGCGTCCACCAGTTTGGATCATGAGACAAGCGGGGCGCTTTCTGCCCGAGTATCAGAAATTGCGCGCTCAGTTCTCTCTAAATCAACTTTTTCGGGATCCCAAAAAGATTGTCACGGTCACGCTTCAACCTCTCAAAAGATACCCTCTGGATGCCGCGATCTTGTTTGCTGATATTCTTCACGTTCTCTTGCCGCTGGGATGCAAAGTCGATTTTCCTCAAAAAGGAGGGTTGAACGTGACTTCCCCCAAAAAGTTGAAGCGGGAAAGTGTTGAGAAGGCTTTGCCATTTGTTTCAGAAGGGATTGAGCGGTTAAAAAAAGAGCTCTCGGTTCCTCTCATTGGATTTTGCGGTGGACCCTTCACTGTTGCTCACTATCTTTTGGGGAAAAAGCCAGAAAAGATGCTTTACCAAAACCCCGAAAAGTTTAGCTCTCTTCTAGATCTCATTACTGAAGTGAGTATCGACTATCTTAAGATGCAGATCGAAGCTGGCGTGGATGCGATCCAAATCTTTGATTCATGGGCAGGCACTTTGCCTCTTCAACAAATCGAGAGGTTTGTCTTGCCCTCTTTAAAAAGACTCGTTGCCGCTCTCAAAGTTCCCGTGCTTATTTTCTCAAGGGGCATTGCGTTCTACGTCAAAAAGTTTGCTCTTCTCGGAGTGGATGGCATCAGCTTTGATGGGGCAAGACCTCTTGCTGAAATCAGGCGAGAAATGCCGCCTCATATGGCTGTTCAGGGCAACCTTCCCCCTGCGTTTCTCTACAGCTCTGTTGAAACGGTTCGCCTTGAGACCAAAAAGCATCTCGATTCGATGAAGGGGGATCCAGGGTTCATTGTCAATCTAGGACATGGGATCCTCCCCGACACCCCCCTTGAGTCTGTGGACGCTTTTATTGAGACTGTGGTTACCAGCTAGCTGTTGGGGGCATGGAAGATAGGATGGCTTCGGGGTTGCCGTTGGAAGCAAAGCCAAACTTCGTTCCTCGATCATAAAGAAGGTTGAATTCAACGTAGCGAGCGCGCATGAGGTTTTGCACCCTTTTATCCTCTTTTGAGAAAGGAAGCTCTTTTTTCTTTCTGTAAATGGGCATAATTGCATCCAGAAATCGATCCCCAACCGACTTCCACATCGCGAGATCCTTTTCAAAGTTTGAGGTTTCATAATGATCAAAGAAAATGCCCCCGACTCCCCTCTCTACTTTCCAGTGTTTGATCAAAAAATACTCGCGTGCGTTTTTTGAAAAACGGGGATAGAGATCAAGCCCATGCGGGTCTAGACTGTTTTTTGCAACAGTGTGAAAATGGGCGGTCTCTTTGGCGCAGGCAAAACCCATAGGTGTTAAGTCATAGCCGCCACCAAACCAAGAGTGCGCCTCTGTTTTAATAAACCTGATATTCATGTGGACAGTGGGCATCTTGGGGTTTTTCATGTGGGTAATCAAGCTGACACCAGTTGCAAAAAATTTGCCTTCTCCATCACTTAAAGGGAGTTTTTCCCCTTTAACGCCTGACCAATTGACGGCAGCCTTTTCGAAAACGTCCCCGCGTAACAGGCTGATTTCACCCCCTCCTCCCGAAGGGTAGTCCCAAAGGGTTCGCTTAAATTTCTTGCCTTGTTCTAAGCTTTCGAATCTCGCAATGATTTGATCACGCAAAGATTTTAAATAATTAGTGATGCTCTGCAACTTAAATTTCCACATGTGTCATTTAGTCTGATCTCATAAAGGGACAAACTATTTTTTTCAACGTTCAAAAAACTTCGTTTGCTTTCAGCTCCTCTATTTATCAAAAAACCGACTTGAAGGGGAGCGTTTGCTAAGGGTTTTTTCGTGGAAAAATGGGCAAATATTTTTTTATTTTTATTTCGCTTGAGCAAAATTTATCACGGTGTTACTATCACCTATTGTTTACCTTCGAAAGTTTCGAAGAGAAAAAAAGTGACACCTTTAGAGTGTCACCTTGCTATTTTGACAGTAAAAAAGAAGTGACAAAACATAAGGTTTGTTGTGTGTTTGTTAAAAATTATTTAACAGATGCTCTTATCAATTCATTGCCGAGGAAATAACCTCGGTTTTTTAGAATTAAATTCTATTTTTTTGAGAATTTGATCCTAGTTCAGATTGAATGCTGACGGCGTGGATGAGGCATGCAAGTCGCACGAAGTGGTAACTTGTTACCATTTAGTGGCGAAAGGGTTAATAATACATGAGTAACTTACCTCTTGCCTGGGAATAACGGTTGGAAACGGCCGCTAATACCGAATGAGAAAAGTCGAGGTAGCTCGATCTTTTCAAAGTGGGGGATCCTGCGAGGGACCTTGCGGCAAGAGAAAGGCTCATGGGACATCAGCTTGTTGGTGTGATAAAAGCGCACCAAGGCTAAGACGTCTAGGCGGGCTGAGAGGTTGACCGCCAACACTGGGACTGAGACACTGCCCAGACTCCTACGGGAGGCTGCAGTCGAGAATCATTCGCAATGGGCGAAAGCCTGACGATGCGACGCCGTGTGAACGATGAAGGCCTTCGGGTTGTAAAGTTCTTTCGCCAAGAAACAAGAGAAAGCTACTAATAATAGCTCTATTTGAGGGTACTTGGTAAAGAAGCACCGGCTAACTCCGTGCCAGCAGCTGCGGTAATACGGAGGGTGCAAGCATTAATCGGATTTACTGGGTGTAAAGAGCGCGTAGGCGGATAAGTAAGTCAGACGTGAAATTCCGAAGCTCAACTTCGGAGCTGCATTTGAAACTGCTTGTCTAGAGGGTGGAAGGAGAAAACGGAATTCCACGTGTAGCGGTGAAATGCGTAGATATGTGGAAGAACACCGGTGGCGAAAGCGGTTTTCTATTTCATTCCTGACGCTGAGGCGCGAAAGCAAGGGTAGCAAACAGGATTAGATACCCTGGTAGTCCTTGCCGTAAACGATGCATACTTGGTGTAGTTGGACTCAACCCCGACTGTGCCGTAGCTAACGCGTTAAGTATGCCACCTGGGGAGTACGCTCGCAAGGGTGAAACTCAAAAGAATTGACGGGGGCCCGCACAAGCAGTGGAGCATGTGGTTTAATTCGATGCAACGCGAAGAACC
>JANQSR010000012.1 GCA_028279205.1 Simkania sp. | reverse complement strand
GGAACAAGAGCTGAGAAAAAAGATGCTTCCTCCGTTTCTGATCACTGGTCATCAGACGATGATCAACTCACCTTGGGGGTCGGGATAACTGGAACAAGAGCTGAGAAAAAAGATGCTTCCTCCGTTTCTGATCACTGGTCATCAGACGATGATCAACTCACCTTGGGGGTCGGGATAACTGGATCAAGGGCTATGAAAAAACAGAAGCACTAGTAAAATAATCGAATAGGTATTGTGGGACTTCGGGAAGCCTAAATTCTGCTCAAGGCTTCCTTAAAGTTCTCAAAAGAATATGCAAGAAAACTCAGATCGCTTCTCCCTTATTTCCGATTATTGGGAAGTTTTTCTCTCTTTTCTCTTTAAATATCCTTCCCGTTGTTACGAAATTGACAAGAGTGCAGAGCCTCTCACTTTGAAAAACCCCAGTCTTTCTCTTGGAAATGTTGGAAACTCTTATCAATCTTTTCTCGGTTCACGAGGGCTTATCTGCCGTGTCACAGATAATGAGAAAGATTTAAAGAGAGCCTGTCAAACACTCGTCAGCATCTACGAGGAGATTACAGACCCCAAACTTTGCGACCTGGCAACCTTTGAAATCTTAGCTAAGGTGGTCGCCTATAGAAAGCTAAATTCTGGAAACATCATTGCTATTCCCACTTTGATGCCCAATCAGGAGATCCATCTCGGAAAATATGTGGTCGACAAAGTGTTTGACCTGTGGAATAACATCCAAGCTTTTGGTTTTATCCCCATTGAAAATGCTCAATTAGCACCCATTTTACTCTTTAGAGGCACCGATTTTTCCCTTAAAAGCGAAGAGAGTCGGGCTTCGATCATCAGTGATTTCGATCCGAAGGGACCTGGGAGAACGCTTTTTGAAACGGCCCAAAAAGCATTGCGCCAATGGCTAAAAGCGGTTGCATCGGATGGTGTTAAGGCCAGAGTGATCGGGCACAGCTTAGGAGGGGCTATTTCGCTTTATACACTCATCTATGAACACTCCCTTATTAGCAACAAACCACATGAATTCTCCTACGCCTTCAACTTCCCAGGAGTAAACGGAGATGTAGTTGACGAGTGGAAAAAAATTCCAGAAAAAGAAAAACCTGCATTTCGGGGGTTCGTGTGTCGAGGGGATATTGTCTCAAAATTTGGGCAGCTTTTCGGAGATGTCTCAGAGGTCTCCTTTAAAACTCCTTTGTCTCCGATTCGTGCCCATGAACAGCTTTTTTTTGCTGAGCCTATCTGTTACGTTCAAAAAATAGATGTTGAAGAAGAGAATCAATCCTCGTCTCATCAATTTTATTCAAAACTTCAAAAGCAAACAGTCTCTATCATGTACGAATGTGGGCTAAAATTCTTGCTCCCACATGAGATTTAGATAGCCGAAATTTAACTTTCAAAAGCAAACCCAACTCAAGAGAGCATCATCTATCCAACGAAAACTTTTCCCCTTTCGCGGCATGCCCAAATATCCCAAATGCCCCCCTTTTTCTGTGATCAATAGTTTGACATTTTTGGGAATTGGGATCTGCTTGATTACACTACAATCGACAATCGGGTCATCCCTTGCAAAAAAGATATGAGAGTCAACCCATATGTCTGGAATCAAACGTGCAGAGCTACTTGCCTGATAGTACTCCTGGGCGGTTGAATACCCCGACTGTGGGGCAATAAAGAGCTCATCAAACTCGAGAAGGGACATACTTCTAGGAATCGGCCAAAAATTTTTGGAGTTGCGATGAAGAGCGATCATCTCAGAGCGCAAGTAAAACATAAAATAGCACTCATAAAGCTTATATTTGCTCAGTTGCTCCGCACTCTTTTTCAAATCGATGGGTGGATTCAAGGCGATCACTTTATCAACTAAATAGCCAACTTCTTTTCCCCAATCACCCGCCATCTTCAAAAGGATGTTCCCTCC
>JANQSR010000008.1 GCA_028279205.1 Simkania sp. | reverse complement strand
CAACCCTTCCCCGCCTTTTGGAACGTTCGGGAAACTCAGAGGAAGGGTCGATCACCGCCTTTTACACCATCCTTGTGGCGGGGGATGACATGAATGAGCCTGTTGCCGATGAGGTTCGCTCCATTTTAGATGGGCATATCATCTTGTCTAGTGAATTGGCACGTCAGTACCACTACCCAGCGATCGATATTCTCAGCTCTGTTAGCCGTATCCTCCCAAATATCACGAGTCAAGAGCACCGCGCGCTCATCGGCAAGCTCCGTGAGGTTTTGGCTCATTATAAGAAAAATGAGCTGTTGATCCGTATCGGAGAGTACAAACCTGGCTCGGACAAACAGGCCGATTTCGCCATCAAATATGTTGATAAAGTCAACCGTTTCTTGAAACAGAGAGTCGATGAGAGGTGCACGTTTAAAGAGACGCTTGAACAACTTCAAACTCTATTTAGGTAGGGAGATGTCGACTTTCAATTACCCACTCGAAGAGCTGATGCGGATCAAAGAAAAGCGGTTGGAAGAGGCGGAAAAGGCGCTCGCTCAAAAGAAGGAAGAGCTAAAGAAAGAGGAGAAAAAACAGAAAGAGTTGGAAGAAAAGCGGGACGAAACAGCCTCTCATAGAGAGGAAAAATTGGGTCAGTTACGCTCTGAAATGGATCTGGGCTCTCCCGCAAACAAAATTGAGAAGGCGCGCGATTATATCAAAGTGGTCGATGGTGAGCTCGAGTTGAAAAACCGTGCCGTCACAAAGCAGATCAAAGAGGTTGAGAGCGCAAAAGAGAATGTGAAAAAAGCGCGGGAAGAGCTTCGAAAAAAAGAGCAAGATATCGAGAAATTAAAAACGCACCGGGGAGAGTGGCAAAAAGAGATGAAAGCTTTGGAAGAGCATCAGATGACCATCGAAACTGATGAGCTCGGCTCTGCCATGCACAACATCCGAAAATTCAAAGAAAAAGGGTAAAACAGATGGTCGATCCAACCCGTCAACGAAAAAATGTAGAACATCCTGTCACTCAAGACCCCGAAAGAAGGGGGAAGGTGGATGCTGAAAAGTTTAAAAAAGTTCTCAAGGTAGACGCGTCGACAGAGGCTGAAAAGAGACGAAAGCGTCGCACAAGAAAATTTGAGGAAGAAGAGGAGGTTTTAGAAAAAAGAGCATCCCCCCTCTCTCCCCCTCCCGACCCCCATGCATTTTCTGAGCTCATGGAGGATAAGAGGCAAGCCAATATTTTCGATCCTCAATCACCTGGGGTTCAAAGGCGGGCAAAAAGCAGTGCGCCGACCCCGATGACAAATCGAATTCCAGACCTCTATTTAGAGGAGGAGGAGGGGCAAGAGCCGATGGGAAGGGCTGATGGGGTTAGCCAAACAGAGTCACAAAATCCCCCCTCTTCGAATCCGCCCTCCCCCTTTAGAGAGAGCGATCCCCCTCAATTCCCGCAAACAAGCGACCCACAGCAGCCAAACCAGAAAGAGACCCAACCTCCAGGCCAAAGTTCAAATCAGGCTGAGCCCCCTTCCCACAACAAAGGGGATACCTCCTCACAAGGGAAAAAGTCCTTTTCTTTGCCTGGAAGAGTCCCTCTTAAAACCAAAAAGAGGAGCCCTTCGACCTTAAGCCCACTTATTAAAACTTTAGGAGCGGATCATCAGAAAAAACAGACAAAAGGAGCCAAGATAAAAGAAAAAAAAGGCTCTCTATCAAGCTCTGATCAAAAAGTTTTAGAGAAGAAAAAGGCTCCCTTTCCAGCAAAAAAAGAGCACAAAGTGCAAAGCCCTAAGACAAACGCCCCAAGCCCTTCTAAAGATCGATCTAGATTGAATCCTTTTTCTCCAAAAATAGCGTCGCAAGACGCAAAAAACGAAAAACTCACCCCCCCCTCCACTCTTTCTAAAATCGACCTAAGAAAGCTGCGATCGCCCCATGATCTAAAAAAGAGAAAGAAAGAAGAAAAGGAGCCCCCCCGTCTAATCCCAGACAAAGAGCTCCCCTTTTTAGCCTCCCTTGGAGAGAGCGAAGGGCTAAAAATCGATAAAAAAAAGGGGGGCTTTCCCCTGATCGATGCAGAAAAAATGATCGCGACCCTTCCAACATCTGAGATGCCACTTGCCGATATCTCCCCCCCTACCAATTCCCCCGCCTACTCAACCCTTTCACCAGAAGTTTACGAGCTTTTCGAAAAAATGGTGGGTGCTATTATCGTCCAAGAAGACTCAGGAGTTACCTCGACAACCTTAACACTCAAAATGCCCCATTCAATCTTTGATAAAGCGGAGGTCAGGTTTGATCGATACCAAACGGCTCCGAACTCTTTCAACCTAGAACTCAAAGGGAGCCCAGAGGCTGTAGAGAAGTTCGCGGCAAACATTGCAGATCTCGCGGCCGCTTTTAAACAGGGAGAGCACGCATTTGAAGTGAACATTCTCCGCCCCTCTCTCATTCAGAAAAAACGGCTGATTCGGCGTAAAGAGGGGGCTGGCGGAGAGGGTGAGCGGCAGAAAAAGTAAACTAAAATTTCCAACTAAACTGCAGTTTGGCCTCTTGAATCGCCAACTGATAAGAGAGGTTTGCAGAGTAGTCAAAACTGAGCGCGTAATTTCCCTGGTGGCTCAACTTAAACCCTGCTCCAAAACTCAATTGATTCGAAAGGTGACGGTACCCCCGCACGGCAAAGCTTCTTCCATCCTCTTTCAAAGAGAGAAACTGCCCTCTGTAATCTCCCCTATTTAGGGGGATATTTCTCAAAAAACCGACGCTGATTTGGGGAGAGATTTTGAGCCCAGGCAGATCAACCTCCTTGATTAATTTGAATTTAACCTCAGGGCGTAAGAAGGGTAGATACCCCTTTTTAACCTTTAGACTCACATCGCTTGCGCCTGACTCTTCAAACCCTTTTTCAAAAATGTTCAGAGCGTCACATTTAAACTCGGAAGCGACAAAAAGCCCTTTTTGCGCCTTTTCAAAAATTTGAAATTTAAGCCCCCCGTTTAGGCTGGCCAAAAGATTGTAGCTCATGTGTTTGTTTTCCGCTTTTCGATCGACCCGATCCGCCCCGCCAAACTCGATCCTTCTCCTCATATCGTAAAAACTCATTCCCCCCAAAAGAGTCAAACAGAGATGGCCGTGTGCTCCCTTATACCCAAAGGAAGGGCCTAGGTAGATCGGTTGCAAGACCCCATATCCCCGATTTTGTAACCAGCTTAAGTCGGAGTAGGCGTAGCCCAAACCAACACTTGCTAAAAAGGAGCCCAAAACTGTGCGCTGATAGCCGCCCGCAAACCCGTAGGTTCTATCTCGAAACGGAAGAACTTCCCCCTTCTCCTTCTGATCGTAGTAGTACCCAAAGGGAGTCGCCCAAACTGTTTGGACTCGATCTCGATCTACGCTAAGAGAGGTGTGATCTACCTGTTTGTGCTGAGATAAAGGACCGATCAAAGCGCTGCTAATGCGCACACTCGATTGCAAGAGGGAGAGAGCCGATCCCCCAAACTGCGCCGGGCTTAAGCTCACAAGGGCTGGAGGGATCTGATCCCGTGGCAGCTTGACCAAAACGGCCAAAAGAGTCTCTAGATCTTTTAGATTGTTAATATCTGAAGCAGAGATGTACTCAGCAACAGAGCGCGCCCTTCCTCTGAGCTCTTTGACTGGAATGGGGAAAATCACCTTTGATTCGGTGATCACGATCTGCAATTCTTTAGGGCTCGCCTCTTTGGGATCAACTGGTTGAATCACGAAGTCTAACGGATGATTCTCAACGAGCTGCAAATTTTTCCAACCCACAATCGAGCCTCCTGTGCTTTTCAGGAAAGGAAACTTATCCCCTTTTTTAAAAACCCCCCCTTGGATGTCAAGAGCCACCTTGGTTCCTCGCTCAAAGGTGATCCCATCAGCTGCTTCAAGCTTATTTGCCGCTTTAGAACCATCATGAAGCTCGATCTGCAGCTCGCTTCCCCCCTTTGGAAGATAGCTCTTCACCTTTAAATCGCCCCTGGAACCGCCTGGACGGACGGCCGCCCCATTTCTTACTTCTATTTTTACTTGATCAAGTATTCCTTTTCCCTTAAAAAGGCCTTCTTCCACGATCAGCCTTCCTCGAAAAGCGGAGGCGACGGAGGCCTCTATAAACAGAGTGCCAGGCCCTTTCTTGGTTAGCTCATGAGCAGCTAGCCCCTCTAAAGAACGGAGCTTAAGAACCGTCCCCTTCTCTTTGACGTTGAGCTCGCTATTACCTCCTGTCGTAATGCCTCGCCTCATGTCGAGATTTGCTGTTCCCGTAAATAGAAGCTCTCCTCCATCAAGCTGAATAGGACTTGGTCCCGCTCCTAAGTTGCGGTTCTCTGAGAAACTCAAGGTCCCGGCTTTAATGATCAAATCGCCCTTAAAGGTATTATCTCCAGATAAGACAACAACCTTGCCATCACCCGTTTTTTCAAGATCCCCTTCCCCGACAAAGTCTCCTTGCTCCTCCCCCTCACTGATTGTCCTCTTTGTGTCTGCTGGTATGGGGATCTGATCCCCCGGTTCGGTGTCGAAATGAGTAACCCCAATAACTGTACCCCCCTTCACGACTACCCTCAGACCATTATCGACCCCATTTGTAAAGGTTAAGGTACCCAGCCCAAGTTTTTTCAAAGTGCTAGTGCTCCCTTCAGGCACTTTTACCTCCTTGGTAATCGTTAGGGTCTTCCCTTCACTCACTCTAATTGAAAAAGTCTCTTCTCCCGAGGAGACATTAACAGTCCTTGTGTTTGGCATAGTGAGACTCTCTGTCGCTTCGAGTGTGCCCCCTTTTAACTCTAGATTCCCATTTGCGTGACCAAGATTTAGATCTTTAGAGATGCTGAGAGTGCCAGCAGCGCATTCGGTTCCCCCTTCGTATGTGTTATCGGCCTGCAAAACCATCGTACCGTCCCCCTTTTTTATGAGCTTTCCGCGCCCGCTGATCACTCGCGCGATAGGCAAGGTCAATGTGAAGGATGGAGCCACATCGATCGTTGCCTTAGATCCTGGAATCTCAATGTTCCTTCCAAAATCAGCAATAGTTCCCCCCACTCTAAGGGTAGGAGTGTCGGCATCACCCCCTTCAAAGGAGAGGGGGTTGGAATTTGCAATTCGACCCAAATGATTGGCGGCAGAGATCTGCACCGTTCCTTGCTTAATGGTTGTTTTCCCTCCATAGTCATTTGCAACCTCTAAACTGAGTGTGCCACCCCCACTTTTCTCTAAGGAGCCTTCGCCCGCCCCTGCGGATTGCGTATCTATGATCGGCCTTGTCACTCTTAAATTCCCCTGATCGACTTGAATGACGGCCGTTTTTGTTTTTGAAATAGCAAGACCCCTGCTCAGTTCAAACCCTTGGGAAACAATAAGTAGGCCTCCATCAAACAAGAGTTGATTAGGAGAAAGCGTTGTCGCCAAGGCACCAAGGTTCCGATCCTTTGAAATCTTAAGGGTTCCTGCTAATAGATCGGTTCTTCCTGTGTAGGTATTATCTCCACTCAAGACCAGGGTGCCTGCCCCTTCAACCACCAGACCCTCTGCCCCCGAGATGATGCCCGAAAGGGTCGCCGTTTTAGTAGAGTCTGCCACGTTGATCTTTGAGCGCGCTTGAAGAGTGGCAGAAGATAGGGTGATCGGTCTACTGAGCACCATCTCATCTTCTGTTGGGCTTATCTCAAGCGTTCCCCCCTTTAAAGTCAGGGTAGAACCCACAGTTCCAAGGCAGCTATCCGCACTGATCCTTAAAATACCTGCCTCAAGTTTTGTGCCTCTTGCATGAGAGTTGCCATCGCCTAAGATTAGAGTTCCAGCTCCTCTCTTGAGAAGAGAGCCCGTCCCCGTGATATTTTGACTTCCCGTCGTTAACACCTTGCCTGCATCAACTTCGAAGCAACCATCTTCCGCACTTGTCAATTGAACCCTCTTTGCCCCAAGATTTACATCCCCTGTCACACGAAGCGTGCCCGAGCCTGTTCTTGAGCTTAAGATAAGCCCGCCAGAACCCAGATTTTCAAGACGAGCAATCTTTAACCACCCTGCCTCAATCTTCGTATCCCCCGTATAGGCGTTCTCTCCAGAGAGTTCGAGAATATCTGACCCTCCAGTTAGTTCTGTTTTCTCTTTGATCAAAGAGCCCTTCCCAGTAATAATTCCTGAAAAGGTTCCCTCTCCAACAACCAAGTCGTTGCTATTTTCAGAGTTTGTGTTAAGCAAAAGCGTGCCGCTACCTTCCAGTTTGCCCACATGTTGCTTAAAGTTATCGCGAGCAGTCGCTCTCTCTATCTTCACCGTTGATCCATTGTTGATTGTCAAGGTTCCTGACACCTTGGGGTTGGCAAGCATTGAGCGCTTCCCGCGAAAAACGCATTCCCCTCCTTCGACAGTGACAGATAGACTACCAGCAGCCCTAGGGAGAGTCCCGTTTAACACTAACGTACCCGAACCTTTTTTCGTCAGGGTAGCCGGTTGATCTCCTGTCCCATCCAGTCTTATAGTTGATCTTACGGTGACTGTTTTCCCTCCTTCCACATCAAATGCCCCCGTCGAGCCTCTAGCCACCGAAATAATTTTAATTTTTTCCAATGTCAAACTCTCCATCAATTTAAGGACTCCCCCCTTAAAGTCGACAATGTTACCAGAAGGATCACCAAGATGATTGAGTTTAGAAATCTGCAACGTGCCCCCTTCTATCTGGGTTCCGCCTGTATATATGTTTCCACCCTCTTCTGGGAATGTTAAAACAAGCGTTCCTGGGCCCGTCTTGATTAGTCTTCCCTCTGCGACTCCAACACCCTTAAATGCATTTTGAATTTTTCCTGACCATGTGAGGGTTATGCCTTGCTCAACACTGATTGTTCCAGGTTTCCTTTTATCTCCTAAAACAAGAGGTCTCGAGGCGGCGCCCGTTGCTCTCCAAGAGAGTGTTCCCCCTTTAATAATTAACTCCTTTTTAGCACCGAGATATATCTCCTTATCGAGAGCTAAAACACCCTCGAGAATCTCTGTTTGCGCGTCATAAGTGTTAGGAATAGGAAAACGGCCGCCGCCAGTACGGGTAAGAATCAACGTGCCCGCGCCTTTCTTTGTTAAGGGATCACTACTAGGGCCGCCACCCTTTATCAAACCCTGAAATGTCGCCACACAATTCGGCGCAACTTGAATCACCGTCTTCCCCCGTCTTCCTATGTACACATTTTTATCGTATATAAATTGATCACCCGTTATCTCCAGAGTTCCTCCCTTTATACCTTGTTCGTTACCCCCAAATGTCAATCCATTCGCTGACAACGGCTTTGAAATAAAGTTACCGAGGTTTCCTACCTCACTCACACTGATCGTTCCTTCCCTGATAAAGGTTCCGTCTTCATAATCGTTTGCACGATTGCTTAAGAGGAGCCTACCTGGACCCTCCTTTACAAGAGCACTCTCCTTATCATTATCAATTGGACCTACTTT
>JANQSR010000006.1 GCA_028279205.1 Simkania sp. | reverse complement strand
TTGATCGAGCACATGTTGACAAATTCTCAGGCCGCTCTGCTTTTCGGTGAGAGTGGGATGGGGTTTGTTCGTGCTGTTAATTTTATCAAAAACCTTCCCTACCTTCCTCTGGTCGAGATTCTCCTAATCGGTGTGCCCATCCTATTTCACGGCATTTTGGGCATCCGGATTTTGATGGGCTCAAAAATCAACGCGTTTCCTGGCACTAAAAAGAGGCCAAATCTGACAAAATATGGGAGAAATCACGCCTATTCTTGGCAAAGGATTACCTCGTGGATCTTGCTGATCGGCATCATCGCTCATGTGGGATTTATGCGCTTTTACATGTATCCAGCCGTTGCAAATATGGGCAAAAAATCTTTTTACTTTGTAAGAATTGGGATCGACCCTGGCCTTTACACAGTTGCTGGTCGTCTCAAATCTACACTCTACGATGAAACAGCGATCGAAAAGGTTAGGGAAAGGGTGAAGGCTCAGGAAAAAAAGTTCACGCAGATAGAAGCTCAGGTCAAGAGGCAAGAGCTTCAAGAATCTCACGTTTATAGCGAGCGTCAAGCAGAGCTTTTCGCCCAATATCAAGTTTTAGAAAATGAAAAGATCTATTTAGAAGCGTTGACGAAAAAGAGGCTCTCCAAGGGGCAGGTGATTGCTCAGTGCTCCGATTTTGGAACCGCGTCACTTCTGAACGTACGGGATGCATTCAAAAGCATTTTCAAAGCGACTCTTTATACAATTTTTGTGCTAGCCGCCGTCTATCACGGTTTTAATGGGTTTTGGACCTTTATGATTACCTGGGGTGTCGTCTTGAAAATGAGATCACAGTCGCGCGCTGTTAACCTTTGTGTCGGCCTCATGCTCCTGATCGGTTTTCTAGGGCTAGCCTCCATTTGGGGAACCTACTTTATCAACTTAAGGAACTAAAATGGTTCAAAAAGAGGTGATTGTCATAGGCGGAGGGCTTTCTGGACTGAGCGCAACGATGCGTCTTGCAGAAAATGGATGCCACGTGAAGTTAGTTTCGGTAACACAAGTAAAAAGATCCCATTCAGTCTGCGCTCAGGGGGGGATTAACGCTGCGATTAACATCAAAGGGGAAGGGGATTCCCCTCTGATTCACGCCTACGATACCATCAAGGGGGGAGATTTTTTAGCCCAACAACCCCCCATACTTGAGATGTGTCTGAGCGCCCCTCTTATCATCCAGATGATGGATCGGTTTGGATGCACGTTTAATCGGACTGCGGAAGGGAATATCGATTTTCGCCGTTTTGGTGGAACACTTTACAACCGAACCGCTTTTTGTGGATCTTCAACTGGACAGCAACTGCTCTACTCTTTGGATGAGCAAGTGAGACGTTTTGAGGTCAAAGAGCAAGTAGAGAAATTTGAGCATCACGAATTTATGAGGCTTGTTTTAGACCATAATCAGCGTGCACGTGGAGTGGTTATCATGAACCTTCGCAACCTGAAATTAGAGATCTTAAAAGCGGATGCTGTTCTGATTGCAACGGGAGGACCTGGCCTTATTTTCAAGCGTTCAACCAATTCGACATTTTGTACGGGTGCTGCAAATGGGAGGCTTTATATGCAAGGGATGCAGTATGGCAACGGGGAATTTATTCAAATCCACCCAACAGCTGTTCCTGGATCAGATAAAATGCGCTTGATGTCGGAATCGATTCGAGGTGAGGGGGGACGTGTTTGGGTTTATGGAGATGCTTCTAAAACAATCGAAGCTCCAGATGGAACCAGGGTTCCTTGTGGGCAAACAGGCAAGCCTTGGTATTTTTTAGAAGAACTCTACCCCGCATTTGGCAACTTGATTCCGCGCGATATCGGGGCAAGAGAGATTTTAAAGGTGATTGAGCTTGGCTTAGGGGTTGACGGAAGAGAGGAGGTCTTTCTGGATGTGACCCATTTGGGTGAGAAAAAGTGGCGTAAAATCGATTCGGTGCTCCACACATACCAGCGCTTTACTGGAGAGAATCCGAGAAAGGTTCCCATGCGCACCGCCCCTGCCGTTCATTATTCGATGGGAGGAGCGTGGGTCGATTGGCCAGCGGCAGACAGCCCAGAACGGTTGAAACGCTACCGGCAAATGAGCAACTTGGAAGGGTGTTTTGTCGTAGGTGAAGCTGATCATCAATACCACGGCGCTAACCGTCTTGGAGCTAACGCGCTCTTGGCTTGTATATTCAGCGGACTTGTTGCAGGCGGTGAAGTGCCCCGCTATTTAGACAATTTGGAAGGAACATACAAAGAGATTCCTGAGCGCTTTTTCCAAAATGGCCTCACGATCGAAGAGGAGTTTAAAAAAGAGCTGATGGAGCGAAGAGGCAAAGAGAATGTGCACAAATTGCACGAAGAACTCTCCAAGGTTATGATCCAAAATATGACGGTTAAAAGGAGCAACGAAACGCTTAAAAAGACAATAGACACAATCAAGGAGATCAGAGAGCGGTACCAGATGATCTGCTTGGATGATCGAGGAGAGCTTCTCAATCAAACCTACATCTTTGCCAACCAATTTCGTTGGATGCTCGAATTAGCCCTTGTGATGACAAAAGGGGCTTTGCTGAGAGATGAGTTCCGAGGTGCCCATTTCAAGCCTGAATTTCCAGAGCGTGACGATGAAAACTTTCTCAAAGAGACCCTTGCAAACTACGATCCTCACTCAGATGAGCCTCACATTTCTTACGGGTCTATTGACATTCGTCATCTAAAGCCATTAAAAAGGGATTATGTGAAAGCCAAGCGGGTTAAACCCGAATTAGAAAATATACCACAGGGTATCCAACTTCCTATCGGTTAACCTGATCTCAACTCTGCCAAGAAAAGGTAAAACCCCTTCCTTTCCCATAAAGAAAGAGTTTTATTTCTCGTTTTCCTGATTGTCTAGCTGCTTCTTAGATTTAATTTTTGTACGCGTTCACGGGGGGGGGGGGTAACTAAAATATCTTACCGTGTATGCTGTGGGTCTTATGAAACAGGAAGAAACCATAGACTGGAAAGAACGGTACTTTCAGCGTACGTCCTCAAAAACTCATGGCAAGTAAGTTTTTTTTTGCAAATGATTAGGTGGTTTGTTTAAAATGTCTTGGTATGATGCCAGTAGAGATTCCAGAA
>JANQSR010000182.1 GCA_028279205.1 Simkania sp. | reverse complement strand
TCTGGAATCTACCGGATCCGCCTTAAAAATATGTCGAATCAAGAGACATTTCTATCTGCACCGATCAAATGTTTTACAGAAAATCGGGGGCACCTTTTCTGGGGGCTTTTGCACGGGGAATCTCTCCTCTGGGATGCCACAGAAAATATCGAATCCTGCCTCCGTTATCAACGGGATGAAAAGGCCTTCCAGTTTTTTTCAACCTCCTCTTTTGAAAGTGAAGAAGAGACCTCATCTAAGGATTGGAAAAACATTCACTCCCATATCGCAGAGTTCAACGAAGATGAGCGTTTCACCACGTTTTTGGGCATGTTTTGGGCAGGTTTACCGAGCTCCGAAGGGATGCATCAAATTGTCTATCTTAAAGATAATAAGCCGCTTTTGCGCCGAAAAGAGAGCAAAGCTAACAACTTGAAAAAGATATACAAAGGTCACACTCCCAAGGATTTCATTTCGATCCCCTCTTTTACCATGGGATCTACAACCCCGTTTAACTTTGAAACTTTCAATCCCGATTATGAGAAAGTTGTCGAGATTTATAATGCATGGGGCTCATCGGAATGCACAAAATCGGAAGGTAATACCCGTCCTATCACCTCCAAATCGAGAAAGGGAATCAAAGAGAAAGCAGAAGGATCTATACGTCGAGCACTAAACAAAAACCACCGATTTGGGTTTGTTGCAGGAGGCTTTGATGATAGAGGGGTTTTTGAAAATTTTTTTGATACAGGTCAAGTGCAATACTCTCCAGGTCTGACAGCAATTATTGCGCAGCAACAAACGCGAGATGGTCTTGCTCAAGCGCTCGTTAACCGCTCTTGCTACGCGACAACAGGAGCGCGTATCGTCATTGGACTCTTCATTGCAGGTCAACCCATGGGCTCTATTTTAGATGCAAAATCTAAACCAGGTCTTTTCTATAATCGGCATATCACGGGGTTCATCGTGGGGACGGCTCCTATTCAGGAAGTGATTTTGATCCGTGGAGGATCTGTCTACCACAAGATCAATCCGAAAGAGGACACCTTTGAATTTAAGATTGACGATTCCGATTTGCTTGATAAAGTCGCTTTGAAATGCAAAGATGAGGATGAAACCCCGTTCACCTATTATTACCTGAGAGCAACACAAACAGATGGCCATATTGCATGGAGCTCCCCCATTTGGGTCGACTTGATTCCCTCCACCATGACTGAAAAAAAGAAAAAAATCTAGTGGGCAAAATAGTTTACAACTGACCTTAGGACTGATGCTTATCTTTCGATGGATCTTTTTTTTTTCTCTTTTTCCCAGCTTGGGTTTTCCATCTGGATCGACCCCTCTAAACAACAAATTCTTTACCTAATACAAGCAGGTGATACAGAAAAGGGAATTGCGCTCTATCAAAAGTTAAAGAAAAAGCATCAAGAACATGATTTCTCTATCCTAGAACAGATTGGATCTAATCTATTAGCTCAAGGAGCTAAAGATTCTGATGAGACATGTCACCTTCTCACTATGTACGGGGCGAGTCAGGTTAAAAGTTTTGAAAATATAGAGATCTACCGAGTCGGAATGAGAAGCAAGAATCCGCTCATCCAACTGGCAACCATTCAATTCTTGCGTGAGATTGAAGATGATCGTGCAGAAGAGCTTCTCCTAAAAGGGCTTAATTCACACTATCTGCCAGTCTGTATGGAAGCGGCCTATGCTCTCGCTCTGCGCCAATCTTTGAGCGGAGTGGGTCCCATCGAATCCTTGATGCAAAGCCTCCCTTCTCCACTCCACGTCTATTTCCCCAATCTTTTTGTCATGATGGGAAGCCCAGAGGCTCTATTTGTTTTGAAAAAGTTGATGGGAAGCCCCATTTTAAACGTGCGTCTATCTGCGCTTTTAGCTGCCGCTAAATTCGGCCGAGATGATTGTTTAAACGGCGTGCGTGCAGGGATCACACACTCAAACGAAGCCGAAAGTGAGACATGCGCAGCGGCTCTAGGTTACCTCCAAGACTCCCACTCGATCTCTCTTTTGAAAAAACTCACCCGTTCAAGGTCGATCTGTGTCAAGCTTGCTGCGTGCCGATCACTGATCGAACTCGGTCATCAGGAGTATCAAAAGGAGATCATTGCCTGCGCTCAAAAGGAAAATCTCTTTGCTATCTCTCTTTTAGCCGACATCCCCAATAGTGAGCCCCTTCTGGTTAAACTCATGCAAAGTGACCGTTTTTCGACTTGCTTAAACGCAGCTCTTGCGTTGCTTAAAAAGAGGGATGCGCGCGCCGTTCCCATTTTATTAAAAATGTTAATCCAAGATCACAGAGATATGGGTTTTGAGGAGCTTTTCTCCCCTGGTTATTCGCTCACGGCTTGGAAGGTGATCTTCTCCTGCAAACAATATGCCGAAAAGACCCAAAGGAACACCCCTTCGATCAGTTTGGCTCTTCGTGAACAGATCTTAAAAGAGTCATTGGAACTCCCCGAAGACTCCTTTTTAAAAATAGCAAAGGCGATCTTTGATCAAGAACAAAGCAGTTTACTTCCCCTTCTGGTTCGGCTGCTTGAGAATATCAAAGCTCAAAAGGGGATCGAACTTTTGCAAAGAGAATCTAGAAAAATGGGAAACCCTTTAGTGCGTGCCTACTCTCACTTGTCTTTGTATCGACAAGGATTTGAGAAGGCGCACCGCCCTTTTTTGATTGATTGGATCAAAGAGAAAAAGGATCACGAAATGATCCGCTTTCGCCCATTACTCTCCTGGAAAGAGGTTCACGAGCAGAATCAATTCCAACTTACACCTGAAGATACTTCCCGTTTGCTTGTAGAGATTTTTATTGCGTTTGCAGATCGACACGATTTAGAAGGGCTCGACACTTTGCTCCACGCAATACAAAAAGGGAATCCTAAAAACCGGTATGTGCTGGCAGGGCTTCTTTTGAAGTCTATTCAATGACGTGCTAACATCCCCCTATCCCCCTTATTTCAAGCAAAGTTGAATGAAATGCGGACCTTGGGTTTGACCTTAGCAACTCTATTCTATGCGATGAGGGCTGCTTTTGCTGAGGAGCTTACCCCCTTTACCATCAATCTCAAACATCCGATGCTTAAAAGTGGGGTGATT
>JANQSR010000181.1 GCA_028279205.1 Simkania sp. | reverse complement strand
ATCATCTGGTCGTTGGCACCCACTTGACAACAAAAAATGACAGGGCAACCCAATGTTTTGCTTGCTTTCGTGCAAACATCGAGTCGGACTTTTGGCTTTTCAAATTGGTAAGGGGATGCGGAAAGGTTTAAAACAAGATCAGGCTCGAGTGACTTAAGATTTAAAATGGGGTCTTGATCATACTGAGTCTCATTGATGTAGCCAGCATGTTGCCAGATATCTTCACAGATCGTCACCCCGATTTTTTTCCCCTCAATGTTCCAAACGCGTGTCTTTTGACCTGGTTCAAAATAGCGATGTTCATCAAAGATGTCATAAGTGGGAAGCAAACATTTATCTTGAAACCCGATGATTTTCCCATCATGGATGATCGCCGCGCTGTTGTGTAAATGCTTCTCCCCTCTCGATGTTGAGCGACGGATAAGCCCAACAATGATCGTTAGCCGAGCGCAAGCTTTGCAATGCAACTTAGCTTGAGATTCATGGCATCGATAAAAGAGGAGTGATAAGCGAGGTCTTCAGGGGGGTAACCGCAGATGGTAAGCTCTGAGAAGAGCACCAAGTTTGCCTGCACTCTTTGTGCTTTTCTTATACTCGCTAAGATTTTTTCCGTGTTCGCCTCAAGAGCCCCCACAGTTGGATTGAGTTGTGCAACCACTATTTTCATCTCTTCTCTCTATCTATTTTAAGGTTGATGATTTGCTCTATTTCTTATCGTTGTAAAAGGATTCACTAACTTAACCCTTTTGATGTTTTTTTTGATCCTTTATGTTACAAATAAACAGTCGAAACGAAACAAATCATGGAAAAGGGGATGAGTATATTAAGCCACGTTGAGCCTATTCCAGAAGATCCGATATTTGGGATGCAGGCTGCTATCAAACGTGATAAAAATAAAAATAAGGTTGATCTGACTGTTGGAATCTATTACGACGAGCATCTAGAAAATAAGACGATGCGAGCCGTCGTCGATGCTGAAAGAGAGCTCCTCAAGATAGAGAAAAACAAAGTCTACCTTCCAATGGGTGGGGATCAGGAGTTTGTTCGCGCAAGTCGGGAGCTTGTTTTTGGCTTAAAGTTTGCTAATTCAGAAAAAAAGCGGTTTGCGGGAGTCCAATCACTTGGAGGCACACATGCACTCCGTATAGGGGGAAATCTTTTCAGTGCCGAGCTGACAAAATCTATCTATTTCTCCTCACCAACCTGGGCCAACCACCAGGCAATTTTCAAAGCCTCCCGCATGGAGATCAACCTTTACCCCTACTACGATCAAGAGCGGCATACAATGGAGTTTGACCGTATGCTGGATACAATCAGAAAAGCGCCCAAGCAGAGTGTGATTCTCTTGCACGCCTGTTGCCACAACCCCACAGGGTGCGACTTAACTCAAGAGCAATGGAAAGAGCTCAGTGAACTCATGCTTAAAGGTCAGCTCATTCCCTTTTTTGATTTGGCCTACCAGGGGTTTGATCAAGGGGTCGAGGAGGATGTTTGGTCGATCCGCTATTTTGCTGAAAAGGGGCATGAACTCTTTGTGGCTCACTCTTTTTCAAAATCTTTCGGTCTTTATGGAGAGCGGGTGGGGGCGTTTCACGCCCTTTTAAAAGGGGAGAAGGCTGCAAAGTGTGTTGCGAGCGTTTTAAAGGGGGATGTTAGAGCCTCTATTTCCAACCCCCCACGTCACGGGGCTCGTTTGGTTGCGATGGTGATGGGGGATCAAAAGTTAAAAAAGGTGTGGGAGGAAGAACTCAGTTCGATGCGCATACGCGTTAAGAGTCAGCGTAGCGAGCTTATCCAAGCTTTAGTTTCCAGATGCGGAGATGATCGATTTGACTTTTTGAAAGAGCGGCGTGGCCTATTTGTTATGCCTGGATTAAAAGGGGAAAAGGTTGATCGTCTTATTAGTGAGTATAGTATTTACTTAACAAAGAGTGGGCGCATCAATTTGACGGGTCTTAATCAAGAAAATATTCCTTACGTTGCCGATGCGATTTTCAAGATGATAGGATGAAAAGAAAAGATTACCGCTCTTATGCCCTCCTTCTCTTTTTGATTTTTTTCTTATTAAATGTTCCGAAATCTCTGATAAACTCTTTGCAAGAGTCCCTCGTCAAATGGGGATCCCCCTTGTGGAGAGCAGTTTTTGATATGCGCACTTCAAGTGCTCGCTTTTTAACATCTCATCTGGATTCAAGCTCTTCAGAAAATGCTCCTGAAGAATCGGTCTTCTTATCGGGAGAAGTAGAGAGTGGTAAAGATAGTCTCAAACGATTCTCTCCCTCGTTCATGGCACGTGTTATCTACCGCCAACCCTCTATGTGGGGAAGCTTTGTGTGGATTGATGTGGGAGAGAGAGAGTCCCCTTTGGTGCAAGTCAACAGCCCCGTTCTACTCGATCGCCCTCTCGTGGGTCTTGTCGAATTTGTTGGAAAAAAGCAGAGTCGCGTGCGACTGATCACAGATAGTTCGCTAGTCGTTGCGGTTAGAGCGGTCAGAGGCTCAGAGCAAAAGCGTGAGATTCTTCACCTTATCGATCAACTCCTTTTGGAGCTCTCCTTGCTCAAAGAGCCGATTCTCTCTTCGGGGGAGGAAAAGGCTCTGTTCGAGAGACTGGGACTTTTAAAGAAGAGACTTGAAATAGAGGGTGCGACCCAATATTTGGCAAAAGGGGAGGTTTCTGGCACAAACTCCTCTTTGCATCGCTCCCTCTCTTTTAGGCTGAAAGGGGTGGGGTTTAATTACGATTTTGAGGATGATAAGGGGGTAGCGCGTGAGCTTCTTTCGGGCAAGCCTTACCAAGACTTTTTTAAAGAGGAGGGCGTGCGACTGATTCAACAAGGAGACCTTCTCGTCACAAGTGGGATGGATGGTCTCTTTCCTGAGGGAATTCCTGTTGGGATTGTTGTCAAAGTCGATCCAGTTAAAGAGGGGGACGCCTCCTTTTCTATCGAAGTTTGCCCTTTGAGTAAAAAAATTCATGACCTTTCACGAGTCTGTGTGCTCCCCTCTTTGAATATAGAGATAGAAAAAGAGAAGGACTCAATCCTCAACTAAGTCAAGGGGGGAAACTTTTCTCTTCTCCTCTATATTTTTTTTTATGGAGGCGAAAGAGGCCGTTTCACCGAAAGCATGCCTGTAAAGTTTCTGGCGCAGGTGAGATAGAAGGTGCTGCACTTTAATATGCCTCTCTATAAAAGGTAAACAGTCTCCATAATTTTCAGTCGGAATCACAACACCACAGGTGTGAAGGGAGGTGTCATTTTTTCGGTTTCGCAGCCTTTTTTTGAGGTCTAAAAAGAACATAGGACGATCATATAGAAGAAAATCGTAGCCAATGGAAGAAAAATCACCGATGTAAAGATCGGTTCTTTCTAAAATGGGAAAAATCAAGGGATAGTGGCACAAGGTGATGATATTTTTCTTATCTCGACACATCTCTTCAACCAAGTGAACATATCCTGGCTGGTGCTTTTCAAGCCAGGGGTGCATCTTGATAATCAAATTGATCGAATCGGGCAGCTTTTTGATGAGTGAAGAAGGGAAGTCGAAAAAAGAGGAGGAGCGTTCAAAATCTTCCCAGGTCGGGGCATAGAGGTAGACCCTCTGCTTTTTATCGAACTGAGAGAAGATCTCTTTTTCGACTAGATTGTCATAAAAATCTTTAAACATCGTGTAAAATGTGAATCGAGGGTTCCCTATGCGTACACAAGCTTCCAGTGGTTCGATGTGCCCCTCCTCTTGCAACCGTTTTCCCATCTGATCTCCATAGATTAAGGCCTGCTGTTGCATCGAATAATGTTTGAGCGTTTTATCTGAATTTCCGTGTGGGCAGTACCAAAACTCTATTTTCTTTCCGAAAAAAGCTTCAATGAGAGGGGAAAGATCCCTTCCGTAAGGGGCGACAGAGAAAAAGACACGGTCGTGATTTGAAGCTAGATACTCTAAAATTTGCTGATGAAATTGAATGTAAACCCGCTTGACTTGAGGATAGTAGGTGCCGATGGCCTGATCTAGCTTCTCACTATCACTGACAATGGGAGCATTCATGATGAAAGCGATGACGGCAAGATGATCCAAGTGGTGGACGGAATGGTCTCCAGAAACAAGACAGGCATTCTCAGTGTGAGGGGCATTTTTCCCTAAAATAGCTCTCATAGGTTGCTTTAATCTCTTCCTTGATCTTTGTGTTCTCTCTTTTTTCCCCGAAGACATAAGAGTAAACCTCTTTCTGAACCTTGGTAAAGTCCTCTTTCTCATCCTCGATTAAGAAAAAAATCTCTTCATACTGCTCTTTTTCAATGACCCTGCCACACCGAAACAGATAGAGCCCTTGGTCAAGTTTGGGGTCTCGACGGTTTTGATTTAAAAAGAACATAGGGCGCAAGAAACTCAGAAAATCATAGCCGATAGAGGACATATCGCCAAGGTAAACGTTTGCGCTGTTTAAGAGGGGATAAATGGGATGAAAATCTCTGACGATACAGATGTTCCTTCTTTCTTGCGTCTTGATCAGAACCGTTTCGATTTCGGGTGATTGATGACAACTGTTCGGGTGGATCTTTAAAATCAGATTCCAATGATCTGGGAGGGTTTTGATCAGTTTGGGCAAGGCCTCTTTGAGTGAGGAAGAGTTTTCCCCATCTTCCCACGTTGGGGCGTAGAGCACGCTCTTTTTCTCAGGAGAGAGCTTGTTTAAAATCTCTTTTTGAACCAGTCGGTCATAGAAATTTTTATGCTTTTGATAAAATGCTAAGCGGTAGTTGCCCAAACAGACTGTGGCGTAGAGCTGTGAATAGACATTTTTTTGAGCAAATAGGTCGATCATTTTTTGTCCATAGACCAGGGCAATCTTCTCTTTTGCAAGGGTTTCAATAAAGTAGGAGGCATGCCCCTTATCTGAGTTTCCGTGAGGAACCCAAATGTTAAGCGGTTTTCTGTCGAAGAGATTTTCAGAGATAAAGAAAATCTGATCAAAGAGGTCTTTTGGCAGACAAGAAAAGAGCACTTGATAAGAGAGAGAGACCTGATCGGCTAAAGCGATCTCGGGTATATAAAGCAGTTTGAGCCCTGGGTAGCTCTTTCTGCTACTCTCTTCGATCTCTTTTTCACTGACAATGAGCGGGATATTTAGGAGGGTGCATAAGGGTGCCAAATGGTCGAGATGGTGGGGATAGAAGCCACAAATAAGTCCTGCTGTTTTCATAAAAGGTTTTGTTTTCGCTAGATTTTACTATAACTGTCCGATAATGTCTTGTCTATAACACATGATATCTCAAAAAAAGCAGCTTGAAAGAGTCGATTTTGGTGGGCATTGCCCTTTTTTCTATTTCACACAGCCGTTATTCAAATGCAAATCTGATGGGGAAACCGACTTTTCCAAAAGAGTCATTCCCCCAAAATATGGGATGTGTTATAAGGGTTTTATCAAAATTTTGTAAATGAAATTTTTTGCCCATGCTAAAAGTAGAAAATCAGTCTCAGAAGTTTCTCAACTACGCTTCTATTTCTTTCACGGGGTATGTCCTTTGGTCTCTTAAAGAGGA
>JANQSR010000176.1 GCA_028279205.1 Simkania sp. | reverse complement strand
CTTAAGCTTTCTCAGACTCTCTTTCATTTTCCACATCTGTTTTACAATCAGGTGGCTGATCAAACGGCATTGACGCTGCAAAAAGAGCTGCTTTTCTTTGTGAGAAAATGTTTCGTAAAAGGCTTTCCAAGATAGCGGCTCAGAGTCAGGTTTTGGTTGCTCCGGTATCTTTTGAAGAGTTTGTTGGGTCTTGGGAATTGGATTCATCGAAATCTCCTTGTTCTTTGAGGTGACTAATCCCTTTTTCAAACAGTTCTTTGTCCTGAGTTTGCTGTCTGAATTCTTTTTCCTGAAAGGCGGTGATGGTCTGATGTTCATCTATCCCGCTGATAATTTGAGGGCGGACAAAGATCAAAACGCTCCTCGTCTCATTCCGATTCTCATTTTTGCTAAATAGGGCACCAACCAAAGGAAGCCCGCCCAAACAAGGGATCCCAGATCTATTTTTTCTCTTTTTGCTCCGAACCACACCACTTAAAACGAGGAAACTTTTATCGGGAACATGTGCCTGAGTCTGCATATTGGTCTTGGTCGTGTGGATTCCACTATTATCCGTGCTTCCCAAAGCCTCTGTGATCTCCTGTTTGAGATCGAGTGTGATCATCTCCCCCTCACCTAGCATAGGTTTGATGTCGAGAGTAACGCCCACGTCTCGATATTCGATATTCATGTTTTCAACTGTGTGACTCCCCCTGTTAACAACCGTTGAACCTTTAAACGGCAAGTTATCACCAACAAAAATATGGGAGAGTTTGTTGTCTTGAGCTATGATCTTTTGCTTGAGGATGATGGTGCTATTTCCCTCAGTCTCAAGAGCTGAGATTAGAGATCCTAGGGAGAGATAGGAGAGCCCCTTGTGGAAGATGATGTCTCCAATGACTCCCAGATTGAATCCACTTCCGAGGGGAATGTGCTGGGCTCCACAACTAGGCCCTATCTTTTCGCCGAGCGATTTAAACGCCTCTCCAAGGGGGGATGGTCTTGAATTTTGAAAATTCCCCATATCAAAACTAACCTGGTCTCGATACTTCCCTTTAAGTCCCCATTCGAGTCCAAAATCGAGTAGATTTTTTGCTCCCGTTTCAATGACTAGAACTTCGATGAAGATCTGTTTTTGAGGCACATCTAAATCTTTTATAAGCTTGTCTAGCGCCTCTTTGCCATATTGAGACCCTGTATAGACAAAAGAATTGGTCGACCTGATCCACTGCATCGAGGAAATTGAGCGGGTCAGCTCTGAAAACTCAAGATACCCTTGGTCAAAACTTTTGGAGATGTTTTTGATGATGTCTCTAAGCTCATCTCCCTGTTGATACTTGAGCTTATAGGTTTCAAAGCCGCTTTGCTGCGCTAGTCGATTTGGGATAAAGGGGAAAGGGGGAGGGCGATGATGATCATAAGAACCCTGAACAGAACCCTGAACTTCATCTTTTTTTGATGTGTACTCTGTCTTACTTATCCTTGGAGGATATTCATCAACTTCCCCATCTTCCCTCTTTTCTAGAGAAAAATAGCTTGCGTGCTCTTCTGTTTTAATCCCATTTTTTTTGAGTATTCGGATCATGATCTGCAAGATACCCTCAATAGTTGTCGGGTTACTTATCATTAGACTGGTGCGAAAGTCGGTGAGACTCTCATCGTAGACAAAGTTGACTTTGGCAATTTTACTGATGAAACGCAAAAGTTCAAACATAGAGATGTCTTCGAATTTGATCGTAATCTCCTCCTCTTTCTCTTCGATTGTGCAAATCTCAAGATCTGAAGCTTGGCCTATTTTTGGATATAGGAAAAAAGAAAAAGGGAGGATCATCATCACAATGATCAAAAATGTTCGCGGCATATCTTTATTGCACCTTATTCTAATCACGCACTACACATTAAGAGTGGCTGATCTCTACCCTTGAAACAAAAAACGCATGCATTTGAGTTGGTACTAAGATTTTTCAATGTTAATAGAGAGTGCAGTAATCGGGTTTTTATCAAATAGTTGTAAAATCTCAAAAAATCAACGGCAGACTATTGGAACCGCACGCAAGCTTTGATCCGTCCCCTTCCATGATTTGCGGTTAATGTCGTATGATGATAGCTATATGATACATAAGCTGAGGAGATTAGGGGTAGTAATTTTTAATCATTTTAGAAAATTTTAAAAATTCTTAGAGAGTTAGAAAGGTTTAAGTCTAATATTATAAATAGGTTATTTCGATTTCCACATTGCTTGTCATTTTTTTTCCCAATTTTCAATCTCTACGGGATCGAGCTGGTCGCTTGGATTAAAATGAAAGATCTGAGAATAGAAATATAGTTCTGAATCTATCGCTCTTTTGATGTTTTCCGCTTTTCGAAAACCGTGTTGCTCTCCCTTAAATAGAAGGTAGGCTGTTGGGATTCCTTTTGATTTTAACGCTTGAAACATCTGCTCAGATTGCTCTTTTGGGACGATCTTATCCTCATCACCTTGAAAAAAAATGACTGGGCAAGAGAGCTTTTCTTCGTGGTAGATAGGAGAGTATTCAAGGTAGCGTTTCTTTTCCTCAGGATAGGCTCCGACTAAACTTTCCAAATAGTGCGATTCAAATTTGTGAGTTTCTCGAGTCAGCTCGATCAGATCACTAACGCCAAAGTAGCTTGCGCCCGCTTTAAAGGTATTTCGGAAGGCCAAAGCAGCAAGCGTTGTGTACCCCCCAGCACTTCGCCCTCTAATGGCTAGCCGCTGGGGGTCTGCTTTGCCTTTTCTTACCAGGTGAAGAGCTCCATTGACACAATCTTCGACATCTACAACCCCCCAACGCCCTCTTAGTCGCTCCCGATAAGCTCGCCCATAACCCGTACTACCCCCGTAGTTGATCGCCAAAAAAGCAAATCCTCGACTCGTCCAAAATTGAATCTCGAGATCTAACGTCATTGTCACTTGTGAGGAAGGCCCTCCGTGGCTTTTGACGATGAGAGGGGGAGCCTCTCCTTCTAAACAGGTGAACTTTTTGTTTGTTGGCGGGTAATAAAACCCAAAAGAGGTTTGTTGATTTCCAGTTTCAAACTCGATCATTTCGGGCATCGAAAGGTACCCTTTTTCAATCTGAATCTCTTTGGACCTGCGGATTGTCTTAAGCTCTTGCTTATCTAGGTTGTAGCTGTATAAACAACTAACCTCTGAGGGGGATGAAGCAATGAAATAGAGCCTCTCTTTAGAAGCATGAACCTCGCTGTAATGCGTAAAGGGGAAGGGAAGCTCTCTTAGTGTGTACTTTTGCAAATCGAGAAGAGCCAATCTATCCACCCCTTTGATCGTATAATTACATGCGATCTGGTACTTGCCACTCTCTTCTTGTAGAAAATCGTAGCGCGACATGCCAAGAGACCATTGAGGGGAGCCGAACTCAGCTTCGATCGGATAACAGGGAAGGGTCTGCTTCGATGCATCAAATTGGTAAAGGTTCCAAAAGCCAGTGCGATCTGAGACAAAAAAGAGGGTGCCATCAGGTGCAAATCGGGGTTGAAAGATCGATTCGTTATGAGAGCCAGCCACTTTCTCTAACCCTTTCAATGTGTGGTCGGGCAAAATTTGAGCAGTCCAAAGCTCTGTTCCATCCCATGGCATAAGAGGATGATCCCAGGTCAAAAAAGCGATCTGTGTGCCATCTGGACTAATCGCAATGGAAGAGTAAAAATCATGACCTGTGTTCAAAGTTTTCACGCTGTTTTTTTGGGAAGGGTCGATCACGAGGAGTGTGTTTAGAACAGTCTGTTTTGATCGATGCGTCTCTTCAATTGCATAGATTAAGCGATCGTGTCGATCGAAGATGGGCTGGGCGTACCTCTTGTTTTCCTGTGCTACAACCTGTCTGACTTTTCCATCAGAACTAAGCGAGTAAAAATTTTGATCTTCAAAGTTTGAAAAATAGAGAGTCTCTTGGAAGACGGTAAAGGAGACTCCCCCATATTCGTGGACGCGCGTTCGAACATTGTAGGGGGGGGGAGTTATATCGATCCCTTTTTCTTTGTCCCATTTGACAATGACCGAACGCCCTTTGTCACATTGACGCATCTCATTCCAATAAAGAGTCCCATGATCAAGATGAA
>JANQSR010000161.1 GCA_028279205.1 Simkania sp. | reverse complement strand
CCCCTGAATCTCCTGCTCAGGACAAAAGCCTTAGTAAAAGAATAAGTTTTATTTTCTTGTCGATTAAGGCATTTTTCGGGAGTCAAAAGGCTCAATTTGAGCTCGGAACTGTTTACAAGCTAGAGAGAAAGGATAACGACAAGGCGATTAGATGTTTTGAGCGAGTGGTAAAGCGGGGCGGTAGCTTGGATCAGGCTGCTTCATATCAACTCGGACGTATTTATAGGTACCAGAAAAAAGATAGTGAAAGAGCTCTCGAATGGTTTAAACGAGCAGCAAGTAAAGAGGGCGATTTGACTATATATGCTGCCAACGAGGCTGGTTGTATTCACGAGGAAAAAGGGGAAACAAGGAAGGCTCGAAAATTTTTCAAAAAAGTACAAAGCCTGGGTGGTTCGATGAGAATGGAAAGAGCAACCGACGTTGGGGTTATAGTCATAGATGGACCCCTTTTTTCACAAAGATAGGTAAGGCTCTATTTGAAAACCTTTTCTCCTCTTAATTTTTATGCAAAATTAGGGTATCCTCCTTTTCATGAAAACGACGATCGCTCTGATTGGAAGGCCCAACGTGGGCAAATCTGCTCTTTTTAACCGTATTGTTGGTAAACCTATCTCCATTGTTGATGAGAAGGAGGGGGTCACGCGTGACCGTCTCTACGGAAGTGGGAACCTGTTTGGTCACCCTTTTCAAGTGATCGACACAGGGGGTCTCGATTTTACGGGAAAAACCCCCTTTGCCCAGCAGATTAGAGAGCAAGTGGAGAGGGCGATCGAGGAGGGAGATTCCCTGATCATTGTTGTTGATGGTAGGGTGGGGGTGACCTGCCTGGATGAACAGGTTGTGCGCCTATTAAGAGGCTCTTCCAAGCCGCTTTGCCTGGCTGTTAACAAGATTGATGAGGAGCATCAAGAGGAGCTAATTGCCCCTTTCTACGGGCTCGGTATTCCTGAGGTGATCCCTATTTCTGCGATTCAGGGAAGAAATGTTGCTGAGCTGCTCGAAAGGGGGTTAGCCCCTTTTAAAAAACCCAAGGGGGAGAAAAAGGGTTCAGCTGGCATGAAGGTGGCTCTTATCGGACGGCCTAACGTTGGAAAGTCCACCATGATCAACCACCTTCTTGATCAGGATCGGTGTATTGTCAGCCCCATCTCGGGCACGACGCGTGATCATATTGATGTCGATATGCAATACGACGATCAGAAGTTTACCTTCATTGATACTGCTGGTGTGCGCCGCAAAAAGGCCGAGTTAGAAGTGGTCGATAAGTTTGCGTCAATTCGGACAGAGCGAGCCATCGATCGGGCCGATGTTTGTGTTCTCATGCTCGATGCGAGATCTGGACTTTCTCATCAGGAAAAGAAGATAATCAGCCAAATTGAGAGGGCTGGCAAGGGGTGTCTTCTCTTTTTCAACAAATGGGATTTGGTGAGAAAAGTGCGCATGGAGCACTGCTCTAAAAGTTTAGAGCTAGAGGCTCCTTTCATCAAGCACGCGCCTACGCTCTTTGGCTCTGCCAAAACAGGGCACAACTTAAAGCTCCTCTTTGACAAGCTAAAAGAGGTCTATCACGATTTGAATCGGCGGATTTCAACGGGCAAGCTCAATCAGTTCTTGGAAAAAGCGATGAGCAAACAGCACCCGCCCATGATCCAAGGGAAAAGGCTTTGCATTTACTACGTCTCTCAAACGGAGGCTGCGCCGCCCCGTTTTCTCTTTTTCATCAACAACAAAAAATATTTGCAGAAAACCTATGAGAAGTATCTGATCAATAGGCTGCGCGACTCTTTCCGCTTTTCGGGAACGCCTCTCCGCTTTACCTTCCGTGAAAAGAGAAGAACTTAAACCCACGCGGGAATTCTCATCCCCTTTAGGGGATTGAGATGAGAGCGTGGTTAAAAGCACATTGATTTTAAGTTGCTTTTTCTATATTTTTTGGG
>JANQSR010000146.1 GCA_028279205.1 Simkania sp. | reverse complement strand
AACTGGGCTATGATTATTTCTCAGCTTGATATCTACTTTGAAGGGAGGTTAGAGCTGGGGCTTTGAGAAGAAATTGACACAGTTTTATGAACGGTCTCTATCGGAGGACATGCATCGGCTTACCTAACATACGTAAGTGGCCTAGAAATCAACAAGAAAAGAGTGTATAGGCTGATGAAGCTCCACTGGATCGCATCTATTACATGGGCTCCTTTAGGTTTATCTAGTATCGCCCTTTTTTGAGGAAGAAAAGAGCAAAAATCACAGAGATAAACATCCACATGCCAAGCAAGAAAACATCACTTAGCGCAAGGCAACTCGCCTGTTGCGAGGCCACCTTATCAATCACCCCAAGAACCTTTCTCTCATCAACCTTCAAATTTTTGAGCGATTCGAGAGCGTTTTGAACCGTTGGGTTAAATCGATCGATCGACTCAACCAGGCGGTAATGGTGGAAGTTAGCACGCATTTCCCATAAAGCGACGAAGAGGGCAACCCCCACCCCTCCCATCAAAGTTCTTAAAAACTGAAAAATCCCTTGACCCATGACAAATTTTTTTCTGGAAATATATTGGAAAGTCAATGCGGACAAAGGAGCTAGCCAAAAACAGAACCCAATCCCCATGTAAAAACGGGATAGAGTGACTTGAAAAAAGGTGACAGTTGTATTAAAGGTCGTCACGTAAAAGAAACTCGCGCCGTAACAGAGAAGAGCCAAGATAACGATATAACGCAGCTCTAACTTTTTCATCAGCTTGGCGACTAAAAACAGACCAAAGAAAGGAAAAATTCCCGAAGTAGAAACAGCAAGACCTGCTGCAAGGGCGGTGTAGCTCATGCTCGTTTGAAGCCAGAGGGAAAAAAGGGCGGTCGCTCCAATCACATTCATAAAAGAGAGGGAGGTCGCAACTGTGCCCAAAGCAAAGTTACGATTTTTGAAAAGTTTTAAATCGAGCAAAGGGTTATCACCTGTCAGCTGACAGATGGTGAAGAGAATAAGGCTGACACTGCAAGTAGCCGCCAAGATCTGAATCGTTTTAGACTGCCACCAACCATACTCATGCCCCTTATCAAGCATAATTTGCAAAGCAGAAACCCCCACAGCAAGTAAGAGCATGCCCACCCAGTCTAGGGGATATTTCTCACCAGGCTTTTCCCTCCTCTTGTAGATGGTCCCAATGACGAAAAAAGCAAACAGACCAAAAGGTAGATTGATGTAAAAAATCGAGGGCCAGCTGTAATTAAAGACCAGCCACCCCCCCAAAATAGGGCCCAACACAGGTCCTAAAACCACAATCATGTTCCAAAGAGCAAACCCGAAATGCTTTTTTCCTTCGGGAAAACTCATCACCAATAGACTCTGTGAAAGGGGGATGAGGGGGCCTGCTACTAATCCTTGCATAAAACGCATGGTAACGAGCATCTCGATATTAAAAGATAGACTGCAAAGAAGAGAAAAAAGAGTAAAAAGAGCTGTAGACAAGAGGGTGATGCGGGTCGATCCATACCTGTCTGCGAGCCATCCTGAAAGGGGAATCGTAATCGCATTGCCAACAGCGAACATCGTGATCACCCAGGTTC
>JANQSR010000131.1 GCA_028279205.1 Simkania sp. | reverse complement strand
ATCATGGGACTTTGATCCCCTCCAACGGGCACCAGATTCGCTTTGAACGCTGTGATATCGGCAGCTTGAGAGATAGGGTAGGTCATAAAACCAGCGGGAACGCTCTCACCAAATCGCTTCTGCTTAATCTCCTGTTTGATCGTCGGGTTATGCTTAAGGCGGTTCCATGTGACTAGATTTAGGTAGTAGAGAGTGAGTTCTGACAAAGCGGGGACAAGCGACTGGATGAAGATGACAGTTTTAGCGGGATCAATGCCGACCGCCAAATAATCAAAAGCGACTTCCAAGACATTCTCACGCACCCTTTCAGTCTCTTTTACATGATCCGCAAGAGCCTGCATATCTGCAACCATGACATACTGCTTGCAACTATCCTGAAGTTCAATCCGCGAGTGCAAAGAACCAGAGTAGTGGCCAAGGTGTAAAGGGCCTGTGGGACGGTCTCCAGTTAAAACGACATCCTTCTTCTCCATGGGAAAAGGGTAGCAAGAAAAAGAATTATTGCAAAGTTTTTCTAATTGCTTTTAGATAACAGGCATGGAAAAAGGGTCTCCTAAAAATGTTGGCGAATATGAAATCATTCGTCTGGTTGGCAAAGGGGGAATGGGTGAGATCTTCCTCGCGAAGGATCCCGTTTTTGGAAGAGAGATTGCCCTTAAACGGATTTTAGATAGACTCCTCCGTTACCCTACGATCAAAAAACGGTTCCTAAGTGAGGCTAGAATTGCAGCAAGGCTTGCCCATCCATCTATCATTCCCATCTACGCGCTTCATGAAGATAAAGAACAGATCTACTACACTATGCCTTACGTCGAGGGGGAAACACTCAAAAATATCATCAAAAAGACGCGTGAGAAAGAGAAGGTAAACGACACTCCCCACCCCATTGGATCTTCTATTCCCTCTCTCATTCGTATCTTTTTAAGCGTCTGTCAGGCGATGCACTACACACACACGAAAAAATTTCTGCACAGAGATCTCAAACCAGAAAACATCATTGTTGGAAAGTTTGGCGAGGTGATGATCCTCGACTGGGGAATTGCAGTGCAGACGGGAAACGTAAAAGAGGAGGAAGAGCCGATCAAACCCTCCTCGCCCCGTGATTTAACCATGCCAGGCAAAGTTGTTGGTACGGTAGGTTACATGGCTCCAGAGCGTGCGATGGGGTATCCTGCAACCATAAAGACCGACATCTATTCACTGGGTGTGATCTTGTACCAGTTGATAACGTTTCGACTCCCTTTCATTCGCCCTTCGCTTAAAGATTTTCGCAAAAAAATGAAGCTCGAAAAGTGGGCCGAGCCTCAAGAGGTGGCTGCCCACCGAGATATTCCCTCTCAACTCTCCCTTATTGCAAAAAGATGTTTAAATCCCGATCCAAAACTCAGATATGACTCGGTTCATCAAGTGATTGAGCAGTTGGAAAACTTTATTGAAGGGGGCCCAGAATGGATCCCAACATCAACATAGAACTTAAGCAAAACAGAGGATTGGGAATTTCAAGAAAACATCATGTTGACAATGCGGTTAGC
>JANQSR010000094.1 GCA_028279205.1 Simkania sp. | reverse complement strand
CTTAGCTTTTATTGAGCTCATTCAATCCTCTCGGAGACCTGCGAGATAGAAGAGAAAAGCCTCTTCCTCTTACCTTGGGAAAGGAAACCGTTTGAAATCATCAGCCGTATCGACACTACCTGAAAAAACCTCTTTTGCTTGCCTAACAAAAGGGGATAGATCTTTATAGCGGGCAGAAAAATGGGTCAACACGAGCTGCTCGGCCCCTGCCTTTTTAGCAATTTCAGCAGCCTGTTTTGCTGTCATGTGACGGTACTCGAAAGCAAGTTCTCTATGCTCTTCGAGGTAGGTGCTCTCACAGAGCAACAGTTTGGCTCCTCTTGCCAGGTCGATAGCGCTCTGACAGGGCCTGGTATCGATCACAATCGCAAAAACGGCCCCTTTTTGTATCCAGCTGACCTCTTCTAACCTGACCTTTTTCCCCTCTACGATCACCTCCTTCTTTGCTTCAAGCTCTCTGACAAGTGACCCTGTAATTTTTGCATCGATCAGTTTTTTCTTTTCAAATCTCACTCTATCCGCCTCTTGAATGCGATAGCCCACATTGTCAACAACATGATCTAAAAAGGCAGCTTCAACAGTAAATTGCTCATCTTTGTGCACAACCCCCCCCTTTTCTATGGGGTGTTCAATCAAATGAAGGCGATCGTGGTAGATCGTTCCATGGCGGAGCCGATTAAAATAGACCCTCCCCGATGCAGGATAATAACAGTGGATCGGATGGGTGATTTTATCGAGATTAAAACGCATCAGCATCGAACTGAGTCCCAAACAGTGATCACCATGAAAATGGCTAATAAAAATGCGATGCACTTTGGTAGGGGGAATATCTGCAAAAATAAACTGCCTTTGCGTCCCCTCTCCTGGGTCAAAGAGAAACCCTTGCTTGTTCCACCTTAAAAGATAGGCTCCATGATTCCTCAATCGGGTGGGCTGCTGGGAAGAACAGCCCAAAATAATCAGATCCCTTACACTCAAAATTTAGCTCTCGATAAGGAGGAGATACGCCCCAAAATAGCCCCAAACATCGCCCCAGAAATATGGGCTGTATTAGCAATATTCAAACCGCCTCTCCACTGATTGGTTGCTTGATCGACAAAAAAGGTGACCAACCCTATGGCAAAAAAGAGGCCAATATAGACCATCAAGAAAAGGAGTGTTCTTCGGTCGATCGAATACCCCTCCCAAGGAGCCATTTTTTTACGCATCCAGATGAACCCAGCAAGCCCCGTAATGACGCCAGAATAGCCCAAAAAAAGAGGACCACTCATCAGGTACTGCAACGTGTTTGTGAAAGAGGCAAGCAGGAGCGTCAAAACCACATATTGCCACTTTTTAACCCTCTCCTCAACTTGCTTGCCTAAAAAAAATAGCCAGATCATATTGAAAAAAATATGGAAAAAATTGCCATGCATCAGAGCGGGTGTAAAAAGACGCCAGACCTCTTTTTCTCTCAGTTTAATAAAGAGAGGAGTGGTGGTTAGACCCTTTCCCTTTTGATAACCAGATCTATCTAGCAGGCCGTAGAGCCCTTCCCAATAAGGAGCTTGCTTTTCAATCTCTCGAAAGGTTGGATCTTGGTCTATGAGCTTTTTAAGCTCCTTTTCAGATTGAACGGAATGTTTTTTAAAAAACTTCATATAGAGGGGGAAAACAGGGGGAAGGTCGTAGGAAAGGGTCATAAAAAGGGGGGTGAGATTGTAAAAAAAGGCTCCAGATCCCTCTTGCTTGAGTTTATCTAACTGACGCCCATTCCAAAGATAAAGGAACGCGCAGAGAAGAATGATAAAAAGTGTAAGGGGGCAGGCACTCTTTTGAAGCAAGCTTGCCCTCGATTTTAGAGGGGCTGTTTGTGAAGAAGGAGGGGGGGATTTCTCGTGAAAAGGGTTCCCTTCACTGAAAGGGGAGGGGGGCGTTTGAAACTTTTCGCTCTCTGGATCTTTGAGGTATTCTAAGAGAAGTTCTCGCGCTCTTTCAAGTTGATCCTCTTGTTCGATCCAGACAGCAAAAACGGCTCTCTCATTGCTCACAGGCTCGACTATAGCCTCAATCCCCTCTTTTTGCAAAAAGGCTTGAAACCGCATAGACTCTCTGTGGTCTTTAATCTGACCTAGAAGGCGCATCTGATTGATCTCACTTAAAGAGCTTTAATCTTCCTTATGACCTGAGTTGTAGAAAGACCGGGGATCAGCCCAACAACATGGATTTTGCCCCCATATTTTTTAACAACACCGGCCTCTATGCAGTCTGCACCATACTCCGATCCATTGACGTGAACATCTGGTTTAACGATCTCCAAAAAGGCGCGGGGGTCTGGCTCATTAAACCAGGTCACATAACTTACCGCCTTAAGAGCGTCGATCATATCCAAACGGTGTTCAAGTGTGACCAAGGGGCGATGAGGATCTTTATACGCTTTGATACTCTCATCCGTATTGAGAGCGACAATCAAACAATCTGCCTGTCTTTTTGCCTCCGAAATGATGTGCAAATGGCCTGCGTGAAGCAGATCAAAAGAGCCGTTAACCGTTGCAATCGTCTGCCCTTTCTCTCGAATTTCCGCAACGGTTGCTTCAAGCTTTTCAAAGGAAACTTTCATCTCTTTCTCTTAAGAGCCAACTGATACACCTCATCATATGTGTCGACAAAGTGGACTTTCAACCCTTTTTTCAAATAGACGGGAAGCTCTTCAAAATCCCTCTTGTTCTCTTTGGGAAAGATCAATGTTTTGAGTTTTGAACGTTTGGCGGCAATCAGCTTCTCTTTAAGACCTCCGATGGGAAGAACCTTTCCCGTCAACGTTAGCTCGCCCGTCATCCCTAGGTCTTGGGTGACTGGGGTATTGTTTAAGAGTGAAAGGAGGGCTGTGACCATCGTAATGCCAGCAGAAGGGCCATCTTTGGGAGTCGCTCCTTCGGGGATGTGAACGTGCACCTCTTTGCCCTCAAAAAAAGGGG
>JANQSR010000076.1 GCA_028279205.1 Simkania sp. | reverse complement strand
TTTAGGATACTTTTTTAGTTTGATCCCCTACCTAAAAAATTACACGACTCATGCCGATGCTAGGCTAGACAATAATGTGGCAGAAAGAGCCATTCGTCCCATTGCTATAGGAAGAAAAAATTGGCTATTTTTCGGCAGCCAACAAGGTGGAGAATCAGCAGCCACTCTTCTATCTCTCGTGCAAACATGCAGAGGGCTAGATATCAATCCTCGTGACTACCTAGAAGATATCTTCAGGCGTATCATGAGTCATAATCACTGAGTCATAATCACTCTTCTCTTGAAGAGCTTCTTCCAGATCAGTGGAAACCTTCGTAACATAGTCCATTCCATCCAGCACTTCCCTGCTTACGGACATAGTGCGGTTTAAGCAAAAGATGGGTTCATTAGACGCTTACTTGAATACAAAGCCAGCAGTTTACACATATTTAAAATTTAAATCACTACTTTGCAGGGATCCTGCTTTCTTGCATTGCTTTCAGGCTCTTTGATGTATTTTAAAGAGAGAAGAGCCAGAACGAAACCGACAGGAAATAGAGTGAAGGCGATCATAAAATCCTTACGTGCATAGAGGGGAGCGTCCCCCCGCATAATCCCATTCCAGCTTAGATCGAGAATGGCACCCGAAACTGGCTGAAGAAGTCCAGCCATTAACATGATAATAACCGCTGCAACTCCCATAGATGTCCCGACAAGCTTTTCGGGGTTGCTCGCACTGATGAGCGGGTAGCCGATCACTTGACTGCTCGTTAAAAACCCTAAAGCAAAAAAGAGAGCCGTCAAAAGCTTAGGATCAGGATGTGGGATGAGGATGATCATGGCGATAACAACCAAAGAGGAAATCGCTCCGAAAAACATCGGTATTTTTCGCTTCGAAAATCTATCTGCGACCCATCCGTAGAAGGGAGAGCCCACAATCGTTCCCAAACAGATCATGCTGACGATAAACGAGGATTGGACGAGCGGAATGTGGTGCACCTGAACGAGAAATAGGGTGCCCCAAACGGCGCTGATGACCATGAGAGGCAGGTTCATAAGCCCTGTGTAAAGAGCGCAACATACATTTTGCCGATTGAGAATAGACCGTTTAATTCCCTCCCAGAAAGAAAGGGAGGGCTCCTCTTTTTCTATTCGACCAGGAGCATCTCGGACAGGAGCATCTCGGACAAAAATAAAGATCGGAATAAGGATCAAAACGCCGATGATCCCATCAATAAAAAGGGCTTTTCGCCAGCCAAAACTCTCCGCAAGGAGAGAAAAAGGCCCTTGGGCTAAAAACCCCCCAAGCATCCCCATGGTCACCATGAGACCAACAACAAACGCTCTTCTACTCTCTGGGAACCAACGAAAAGCAAGCATCATACAGCTTAAAAAACAAAAAGCGTTCCCAATGCCAGAAATAAAGTGGCAAACAGACGCGGCTCCAAAACTGTGCGCTTGAGAAAATCCAAATGTGCCCAAAATGCAGATAAGAAGGGCTGTTAAAATCACTTTTCGCACAGAAAAACGGTCGAGAATAATCCCCGCGGGCAAGAGAAAAATCACATCGGCAAGAAGGTAGGTGGAACCCAGATAACCAAACTCAGTCCCATTTAACTTTAAATCGCGCATCAGCATCGGAGATAGCGCATTCATCACATGCATCTGAAGCAGTTCATAAGCAAAAAAAAGGGAGGCAAAGAAACAGACCATCCAAGGTAAAACCCCCTTGATCTGAACATCTTTTCCCCACTTTATAGAAAGACTCATTGTTTAACCTCCATCGGCTTAGGTTTTTGAAGCGCAATCTCCCCAATCTGTTTTATCGACTCGACAAAGTGCTTCATACAAACAGAAACGTAACTCTCACTGCCCCCAATTTGAATCTGCGAGCCAGAGTCAACTGGACGTTTCTTCTCATCTATTCTCATATTCATCGTAGCTTTACTCCCGCAGTAACAAATGGTTTTAATCTCAGTCAACTTATCGGCCCAAGCGAAAAGATACTGGCTTCCGGTGAACGGTTCTCCCAAAAAATCGGAACGCAAGCCGTAGCAAAGAACAGGAAGAGCTAACCTTTTTGTGATGATGACGAGCTGGGCTACTTGCTGTTTGGTCAAAAAATGGGCTTCATCAATAAGAGCGCAATCAAAAGATCCCTCCTTTTTGATCCTTTCCTGAATGTAATTGTAAAAACCAAACTCTTCATCAAAAAGTTTGGCTGCTTGTTTGAGCCCGATGCGGGAATAGATGGCGGGAGGGCCGAAGCGAGTGTCGATTTTGGGAGCAAAGAGGAGGGTTTTCATTCCCCTTTCCAGATAGTTATAATTCGATTGCAAAAGCGAGGTGCTCTTTCCTGCGTTCATTGCCGAGTAGTAGAAATAAAGCTTTGACATGGTTAGACATCCTCCAAAAAGTTGAGCTTCGTTCTAATGCTACCTACCTTTCTAATTTATATATATAAATCTAACTCGTCGCCTCTGAAAATATACGTGAACCCTTGTTTGTCTGAGAGAAAAGCTTGATTTGTACGTCCTCAAAAACTCATGGCAAGTAAGTTTTTTTTGCAAATGATAGGTGGTTTGTTTAAAATGTCTTGGTATGATGCCAGTAGAGATTCCAGAAAG